>CAZONY010000235.1:0-4449 GCA_964581215.1 uncultured Chitinophagaceae bacterium
CTCGGGGTGGAAGATCTCGGCGCCGCCCCCGGGCAGGCTGCCGAGGCCCGCATCCTTGAGCTCCATCAGAATGTCACGCACGGACCGCTTCGTGAGATGGCAGAACCAGTTGATCTCGACCGGCGTCCAGGCCTTGAGGTGGAGTGCGGGATAGGCGTCGTGCAGGAGCCGGATGATGTCGAGATACCAGTCGTAGCCCTTCTGGTGGTGCAGGCCGCCCACGATGTGCATTTCCGTCGATCCCGCCTCGACCGCCTCCCGGCCGCGGGCGAGGATCTGCTCGTCGCTCATGACGTAGCCGCGGGACTCCCGGAGATCGGCCCGGAAGGCGCAGAACGTGCAGCGGTAGACGCACACGTTCGTCGGGTTGAGATGGGTGTTGATGTTGTAGTAGGCGACGTTGCCGTTCTTCCGTTCCCGGGCGAGGTTCGCCAGTTCGCCGAGTTCGTGGAGGTCGATCGATTCGTCCCACAGGCTCTCCGCTTCGAGGGCATCGAGCCGTTCGCCGGCCTCCACCTTCTGCCGGATCGCGTCGAGTGATGGTCTGATGGCACGGATCATGGGAACTCCCGGGAGGACTCGTGGTGTTCCTAGAGAAACCGCACGGGGCCCGATTCCGCAACCGGGCCCCCGACCGGGCCCCCGATCAGAGCCACAAATCCGCCGCAATGGCAGCCAGCAGCACCACGCCGATCGCGGCGTTGGCCGTAAAGAAGGCGTCATTGACCCGCGACAGGTCGCCGGGGCGGACGAGGGAGTGCTCCCAGAGGAGCATGAGGGCGATCGCCCCCAGGGCCAGCCCGTAGATGGCCCCCAGTTCCGGCACGGCCAACGGGAGCAGCGCGAGGAGGAGCAGCGTGACGGCGTGAAACGTCGCGGCCAGCCGTAGCGATGCCGGCACGCCCAATCGGGCCGGCAGGCTCCAGAGGCCGTGCCGGGCGTCGAAGTCGGCGTCCTGGCAGGCGTAGATCGTGTCGAACCCCGCCACCCACGCGGTGACGGCGGCCCCGAGGATCACGGCCGGCAATAGATCGGCCGGATCGCCGGTGACGATGCCGCCACGGATCGCGATCCACGCCCCGATCGGAGCGAGCCCCAGCGCCGCTCCCAGCCAGACATGGGCCAGCATCGTGAACCGCTTGGCATACGAATAGCCGAGCAGCCAAGCCAGCACGGGAACGGAGAGCACCAGCGGGAGCCAGTTGGGGAGGAAAAGCAGCGTCGAGGCGATGAACACGCCGCACGACGCCACGATCAGCCGCACGACCTCGCCCGTCGTGACCGCGCCGCGCGGGAGATGCCGCGTGGCCGTGCGCGGATTTTCGGCATCGATGGCCCGATCGACGAGCCGGTTGAAGGCCATCGCCGCCGTCCGACCGCTGGTCATGCACAGCAGGATGCCCACGAACGCCTTCAGCCACCAGGGCCCCCACCCGCCGCCGACGGCCGGATCGGCGCCGAAGCGGACGGCGATCAGGGTTGCCATCATCGCGAAGGGCAGGGCGAAAATCGTGTGGCTGAACCGCACGAGTTCGAGAAACGTCCGCAGCCGCCACGGCCGCCGCTCCAGGATGCCGACGGCCATCATGCCTCTCCCCAACGGCGGATGAGCGCGGTGTGGACCCCGAGTTGGTCGCAGATCCTGGCGACGATGAAATCGACGAGGTCGGCCAGCGTGGTGGCGCCGTGATAGAAGCCCGGCGCGGCGGGGAGGACCACGGCGCCGGCCTCATGGAGCGCCTGCATGTTTCTCAGCTGCGGCAGCGAGAGGGGCGTTTCGCGGGGCACCACCACCAGCTTTCGTCGCTCCTTCAGGTGCACCTCGGCCGCACGGTGGATGAGATTTTCGCCGACAGAATGGGCGACCGCGCCGAGCGTGCTGCCGCTGCACGGGCAGATCACCATCGCCCCGGTGAGGAACGACCCGCTCGCGATCGGGGCCATCAGGTCCTTGTGATGGTGGTAGTGCAGCACGCCCCCGGACGGGGCCGGCCCGCCGAGCAGATCGTCGATCCGGAAGCGGTCGAGATCGATCCGCCTGGCGAGTTCTTCTCCGATCACCGCCTGCCCCGAGGGGCTGATCGAGAGGTGGACCTCGCGGCCCGCGGCGAGCAGCGTCTCCACCAGCCGCACGGCGTATGGTGCGCCCGATGCCCCGGTGATGGCGACCACCAGCGGCAGGGATGCGGTCGGCGTCATGACGGGGCTCCGCGGTCCCGGGTGGCGATCGTGAGCGTCGCGATGCCGAACGTCAGCGGAACCTGTTCGATGTGGTCGAAGCCGGCCGCCCGCACGGCCGCCGCCAGCCTCTCCCCGGTGGGAAATTCCTCAACGCTCCGATTGAGGTAGGTGTAGGCGTCGGAACGGTTCCGAGCGACGAGATTCCCCACGAAGGGCAGCACGTGACGGAAGTAGCCGAGGTAGAGCCCGCGCAGAACACGGCTGGAAGGCAGCGAGAATTCCAGGATCGCCAGCCTTCCTCCCGGCCGGAGCACCCGGGCCATTTCGGCGAGCCCCCGGGAGGTGTCGGCAATGTTGCGCAGCCCGAAGGCGACGGTGACGACGGCGAACTCCTCGTCGGCGAAGGGAAGCGCCATGGCGTCGGCTTCCACCCATTCCACGTCCGCCCCGGATCGGCGCGACTTGTCGCGGCCGCGGTCCAGCATCGGTGCGCAGAAATCGCTCCCCACGATCCGCACGCCCGGCGCGGCATGGGCCGCATAGGCCAGGGCGAGGTCCCCCGTTCCCGTGCAGACGTCGAGCAGGCCCCCCGTGGCGGGCGGAGGCACCCGGGACACGGTGACGTGCCGCCACCACACGTCAATGCCTCCGGAGAGCAGGCGGTTGACCAGGTCGTACCGCGGGGCGATCTCGGCGAACATGCCGCGAACTTTTCCGCCGCTCTTGTCGACGCCCGTCGTCATCTGCTCTACCGTGGCGGACGATCCGGGCATGTGCGGAGAACCTTGGCGATGACGTGGAAACTTCACCCGACCTTTCATGGTATGCCGACAGGGGCGTGCGCGGGAGGGATCGCCGTCGTGATCGACGTTCTCCGGGCCTCCACCACGATCATCACGGCCCTCGCCCACGGGGCCGGGCGGGTGCTGCCGGTCCGCACGATCGGGGAGGCTCGACGGCTGGCCGTGGCGGGCGGGCTCCTCGGCGGGGAACGCGGCGGCCGGCCGATCGAGGGCTTCGATCTGGGAAACTCCCCCCGGGAATACTCGCGGGATCGGATCGGCGGCCGTCCGATCGTGATCACGACGACCAACGGCACGGCCGCCCTGCAGGCCTGCTCGGCCGCGGCCGAGGTGCTCGTGGGGGGCGTGGTCAACCGTTCGGCCGTGGCCGCCCGCGCGCGGCAGTTGGCGGCCGTCGGCGGCTGCGACGTGCACCTCGTCTGCGCCGGGACCGACGGCGAGATCACCGCGGAGGATCTGCTGGGCGCCGGCGCCATCCTCGACGCGGCCGCGCGGCTGCCGGAGGGCGCGACCGATCGGCTCGACGAGTCGGCCCGGGCGGCCCTGGCCGACTTCCGGTCGGTCGTCGGCGGGGGGAAGGGGGCCGCGACGGCGCTCGCCTGCGTGTTCGCGACCGCGCTCGGCGGCCGAAACCTCATCGACATCGGCATGGAGGATGATTTGGCGCCCGCCGCGGCCATCGATGCGCTCTCCGTGGTTCCCCGGCTGGACAGGGCCTCCGGATGGCTCGTCGCCGACCCGAAGCGGGGGGCGTGACGGTGATGTGGACCGCCCTCGCGCGATCCCACTACACTCCGGCTCCGCTCTCGAGGAAGGCACGGTTTACGGCATGAGCAATCAGAACGAACAGTCGCGGATGGATCGGATCGTGTCGCTGGCGAAGCGGCGCGGGTTCATCTTTCAGTCGAGTGAGATCTACGGGGGCCTCAACGGCTTCTGGGACTACGGCCCCCTCGGCGTGGCCCTCAAGCGCAACCTCAAGGAGGCCTGGTGGCACGACATGGTGGCCGGCCACGATGAACTGGCCCCGCCCGCCGGTGCGCCCGAGGCCTACGAGATGGCCGGCCTCGACTGCACGATCATCATGCATCCCCAGGTGTGGAAGTGCTCGGGCCACTTCGACCTCTTTCATGACTGGATGATCGACTGCCGCGAGTCGAAGAGACGCTACCGCTACGACCACCTGAGCGGCCGCTTCGCCGGTCACCGCGGCAAGCGGGTGTTCGTCGTCACCGACGCCTCGGGCGACGAGGCTCAGCCCGCGCTCGCCGCCAAGGCCCAGAAGTTCTTCGGGCTGCGGGCGAAGCAGGTCGACGAGATCGAGTGGGATGGCGGCCTGACGAGCCTGTCGGCGGCCGTGGCTGCCGGTGCGACCGCGTTGGCGGCGGTGCTCGGCCCCGATGCGTCCGAGCCAGGCACGCTCACCGACCCGCGCGAGTTCAACCTGATGTTCGAGACGCGGATC
>CAZONY010000236.1:0-4436 GCA_964581215.1 uncultured Chitinophagaceae bacterium
GAGGCCCGAAGGGATCGCGGCGCCGGAAAACCAGCCTGCAGGTTCGAGTCCTGCTGGGCGTATCGCTGCTTGCCTCGAAGCCCGTAGCGGGGGTTTCCCGGAATGCGGGCCCGGTCGACGCCACCCGCTGCGCTCAGCGGATCACGAGCGACGGGATTTCGGCGGCATCGACGTCATGGGTGCGAAACCAGGCTGCGGCGGCCTGCACGTGCACCGCCGTCGGCGGCGGCGGCGTTTCGTCACGGAGCGTGCGGTCGTCGAGCCGCCAGCGCGGGCCGAAATGGGAGACGGCGTAGTACATCGTCTTGGCTTTGACCACGGGCACGCCGCCGCAGCGGCAGGCCTCGTAAAACATCCGATGCACCTGCTGCCAAGGCCGGCTGCGATCCACGCAGGCCACGTCATGCACGACGGACGCGTTGCGGAAGCGGCCCTCGAACGGTCCGCCAATCACTGACCAAAACGGCCGGGGAATACTCGCGCCGTTCACGACGGCGCCCGCGGGGGCGTCCCAGCGCATGCTGGCGGCATCGACGTACGCGAAGGGTTCGACGAGCGTCATGTCGCGCCCGTCGTCGTGCCAGCGGGCCACGACGTGGCCGATGAAGTGTCCCCATGTGGACGGCATGTGGTGTGAGGATGGCGGGGACGGCGGTCAGAGGCCGACTTTTTTCCAGGCCGCCTTCACGGCCTTCTTCGCGGCCGGCCCAAGCACATCGCCGGCGATCTGGGCCGTGATCCGGGCGAGGTCGGCAAATTGGCTCGTGCGCGAAAGCTGCAGCATCGCGCCATACCACACGCGGCCCGCCTGTTCCCACGCCGGCCCGCCGAGGGCTTTCGCGGCCAGCACGAACGCCCGGTTCGGAATCCCTGAGTTGATGTGCACGCCGCCGGAGTCGGAGGGGCCCGTGTAGAGCCGCTTCATGTGGTCGGGCTGCGGATCGCTGCCGAGCGCGGGGTCGTCATTGAAGGCCGTGCCCGGGTGCTCCATGTCGCGGATCGCCCTTCGCGTGGGAGCCGGCACGAGCACGTCCACGCCGATCAGCCAGCTCGCCGCCTCGGCCGACTCGCCCGCCCGCCACTGCCGCACGAGTGCGCCGAACACGTCGGAGAAGTGCTCGTTGATCGCCCCCGACTGGCCACGGTAGAGCAGGTTGCTCGTGAACGCCTGCACGCCGTGCGTGAGTTCGTGGGCCACCACGTCGAGCGAACGGGTGAAGCGGTGAAACACGGCGCCATCGCCGTCGCCATAGGCCATCTGCGCTCCATCCCAGAAGGCGTTGCTCATCGGCTGATAGCCGCGTCCGTCCGCCTCCCCCACGTGCACGCTCGAGATCAGCGACATCCCGGCGTCGTCGAGCGAGTTGCGGCCGAAGAGCGCGTGGAAGAAATCGAACGTGTCGCCGGAAAAGTCATAGGCCTCGTTCACCGACGGGTCGGCCGTCTTCTTCTCTCCCTCGCTGCGCACGAGCTTGCCGGGCAGTTCATCGCGACCGCGGGCGTCATACACCAGCCGATGGCGGCGGCCGGCGGGCGAGGGCGCCGCGAGCATCGTCGGCATCTGCTGGGCGAAGGCCCGCACGGCCCGCACCGCGCTCGCGGCGGCGAGGGCCACGATCGCCATCTCGCGCAGCCGCGGGTCGGCCGAGCGGGCCATGTGCTGGAGAATATAGGGCGGAATGATGCACTGGAGGGGATGCCGATGCGGGCATGGCACGATGATGACTCCTGACAAGGCGGGCAGGGTCGCCCGAGATCGACGGCCATGACGTCGGTCGTCACGCGACCGGCCCGGGCACCGACACGCATGGGGGTACTATCCCTCGCTGGAGCCGGGCCTGCAAGGCGAGGCTCCCGTGCCTGAGCCTCCATGGCTCCCTCGCAGTCAGGTGCCGCAGAACGTGCGATACGCGCCGCACCCCGCGGGTGGGCCGCCACGATACCGCTGGTTGTCGCTCGTCTCCCCGAATGGATCGCGCAGCGCGTCCAGCAGCCGGTGCAGCGGCCCGAAGTCGCCTGACTCCGCGGCCGACAGCGCCTCTTCCACGCGGTGATTCCGCGGAATGACCACCGGATTCACCCGCCGCATTCGCGCCGCCGCCTCGGCCGGCGTGCCGGGCTGCCGCTCGAGTCGAGCGAGCCAGGCTGCCTGCCACGCGCGAAGTTCCGGGGCCGCGGCTTCGCAGGCAGGCACCGCCCGTGACTCGGCGATGCTTGCCAGCCCGGCGAACGTCGCCGTGAAGTCGGCCCGTGCCTCGTGCATCGAGCGGAGCAGCCCGGTGAACAACTCGCGGTCTGCTTCCTCTTCGGTGACGAGCCCGAGCTTCGCCCGCGCGCCGGCCAGATGATGGCGATCGAACCGCTCGGGAAACGTGGCCAGCACGCTGCGGATCGCTTCCAGCGACTCGTCTTCGCTACCGCGCACGAGCGGCAGCAGGCTCTCGGCAAGCCGCGCGAGGTTCCAGTGGGCGATGCCGGGCTGGTTGGCATAGGCGTAGCGGCCCTGGTGGTCGATCGAGCTGAACACGGCGGCGGGATCATACGTGTCGAGAAACGCACACGGGCCGTAGTCGATCGTCTCGCCCGACACCGTCATGTTGTCTGTGTTCATGACGCCGTGCACGAAGCCCACCAGCATCCAGCGGGCCACGAGCGCCGCCTGACGCTCGACGACCCCCGCGAAGAAGGCGATGGCGGGATCAGCCGCCTCCGCGGCCATCGGATCGTGCCGCGCGATGGCGTAGTCGAGCAGTGCGGGGAGCAGGCGGTCATCCTCCACGGCCGCCGCGAACTGAAACGTGCCCACCCGGATGTGGCTCGCGGCCACACGGGTGAGCACGGCACCGGCCAGCGGGGCATTCCGCAGCACGAGTTCCCCGGTCGTGGCCACGGCGAGGCTGCGGGTCGTGGGAATGCCGAGGGCATGCATCCCTTCGCTCACGATGTATTCGCGGAGCATCGGCCCGACCGCGGCGCGGCCGTCGCCGCCGCGGGAGTAGCGGGTGCGGCCCGCGCCCTTGAGCTGGATGTCGTAACGCTGGGTGTTCGGCGCGATCTGCTCGCCGAGCAGAATGGCCCGGCCGTCGCCGAGGTTCGTGAAGTGACCGAACTGGTGGCCGGCGTAGGCCTGCGCGATGGGCTCCGCACCGGGCGGGATCTCGTTGCCGGCAAACACACCGGCCCCGACTGCCCGGAGGATCGTCGGGGCGAGGCCGAGTTCGGCGGCCAGCGGCTCGTTCACGACCACGACCGCCGGCGACCGCACCGGCACCGGCGGCGACGCGGCGAAGAGCGGCTCAGGGAGACGGGCGTAGGAGTTGTCGAACCGCCAGCCGGCATCAGCGATCGAGTCGTGCATCGCGGGAATCTTTCCGGGTTACGGAGCGGCTCTCCGCCGGGCGCGTGCGGCCTCGACATGCAAGACAGGCACGTTCTGCCGTCACGCCCTTATCCTGGTCCTTAGTCCTCGTCCTTAATCCCCTCTTAATCCCCTCTTAATCCTTGTGCAGCTCGCGCAGCCGGCCCGAGAGCCGCAGGATGATCTGCACCCGCTCGAACTGATCGAGCCAGTCGGCAACCACCGCCGCGGTGAGTTCTGCCGGCGGCAATGCCACGCCCGTGGCGCAGCTGTTGCCCAGCTGAGCCTTCGCGGCGGCTCGATACGCGGCGAGCGTCTTGTCGCCATAGACGAGCACGGGGTGCCAGTCCTCGCTGAGAAAAACGACCGTGGGAACCCGCTGACCGCCGCAGACCTTCAGATGGGCGGCGATATCGGGATGCGCGTCGCGATCGAGAAACCGCACGTCGATCACGCTCGATGCCGTGGCGAAGTGGTCGAAGATCGGACACTGGCTCACGCAGTCGCCACACCAGGCCCCGGACAGCACCAGGACCGGCATGCGACGGACGAAACCGCCCAGGAGTTTCTGCTGCGCGGCCGTGAGTACCACCTGTTCGTGAAAGGCGCTCCATCGCGACCGCTGTTCAGGCGTGGCATACCGCCCCAGAAATGCGCCGTAGGGAAGTGATTCCTGAAAGACCGCCTGCCAGGCTTCGGGCGAGGGGGGCACACCCGCTCCGGCGATCGGCCCCGCAGGCGTCTTGGGAGAGTCGGTCAACGGTGTTGTCGAGTGCATGCGCTGGCTCCTGGCAAAACTTCGAACGTGGAACACGGAGCATACCGCTTCGCCATGTCCCGCCCCCTTCCCCGACCAAAGCTGGCAACGGTGCCCCGGCAGGATGGGGAAGGATGAATTTCTTGATTTGGCTGCGACAAGCGGCCTTGACCCACAAAAACGCGATCCCTACTGTCCCGCCCGCCTGAAGGCTGAGGGGTTTGCCTGACGAAGCCCCACTCGAAGCGACGCGGCAGCACGGATGCGGCCGCTGCTTCGAGCCGGTCCCCGGGCGATACGACCGCACAACACGTTTCCGTC
>CAZONY010000237.1:0-4339 GCA_964581215.1 uncultured Chitinophagaceae bacterium
CTTCGTGGTGTAGATCTCGGTGGTCGCGGTATCATTAAAAACCGTGGGAATCCCGTTGGCCGCCATCCAGTTGGCGTCGAGGCCGCCGTTGGAGATGTCCAGCCGCGGCGCGAGCCCGATCGCCCGTACGGCTTCCGTGGCCGCCACCACGCAGGGCTCGTCGTCGGCCAGCCGGAAGGCCTCGTAATCGAGCCGGCCCGTGCAGGTCACCCGGCCCGTCCGGCCGTCTGCGGACCGCACCTTCTTGGCCGCGTCGGCGAAGGCCTTCTCGATGGCCTTGACGATCTCGCCTCGGAACGCCGGATCGTGCCCCCGGGCCTCGGCCCGCAGCATGGCTGGGGATGCCCTCGATGGCGATGTCGAGCCGATAGCCCCCCGTCGCACCGACGGTGATCTTCTCCACCGCCCCGCCGTCGAAATTGAATGCCAACTTCGGCCGGCCGAGCGCGGCCGCCCGCGCGAACCGGGCGCCGTAGAGGCCCACCTCCTCCTGGATCGCGAAGAACAGAGTCAGCGGCGGATGGGGGAGCTTCTTCTCGAGAATCTCGAGGGCCGTCGCGAGCACCACGGCACAGCCGGCGCGATCATCGGCCCCGAGCCCCGTGGCCGGGTTGCCGCTCTTCACGAAGCGCCCGCTCACCACCGGCTTCGCTCCCACACACACCGGCACGGTGTCCATGTGGGCCATCAGGAGCCGCCGCGGGCCGGGGAGCGTGCCCGGCAGCTGCACGATCAGGTTGCCCACGTTGCCCTTGATGGGCGTCTTCGTGTGGGCATCGTCGAACGAAATCGCCGACCGCGGGCAGCCCGCGTCCTTCAGCCAGCCGCAGATTCGTTCGGCCACGGCCTTCTCCTCGCCGCTCACGCCCGGCACGCCCAGCAGGTCGAGCACCACGCGCCGGGCGCGGGCCAGGTCGGGCCGTGGCCCAGCACGGCCGAAGTCGGGCCGTGGCCCGGCACTGGCAAGGTCAAGCCGCGGAGCGTGGGGCGGAGCCGTCTCGCGTACACTGCTCGACTTCCTCGCCGACGAACTCTTCACGGAGCCTTTTACGGAACGGGCCATGCGCATCTTTCTGGCTGGGATCATGCAGGGCTCGCACGTGGCGGCGCTCGTGCACGATCAGACCTATCGAACCACCCTTCGCGACCTCGTGCAGGGGCACTGGCCGGAGGCCGAAGTCTACGACCCGTTCGCCAATCATTCCACGTCGGTCGGCTACGACGTGCGGCGGGCCCGGGAGGTGTTCACGAAGCATGTGGGCATGTGCCGCGAGTTCGACCTCGTGATCGCCTTCGTCCCGGAGGCGTCGATGGGCACCGCGATCGAGATGTGGGAGGCCCACACGCACGGCCGCGTCGTGGTGACGGTGACGCCGCTGGTGCACAATTGGGTGGTGCAACTGGCCAGCGACGCGGTCTATCGCGACGTGGACGAATTGACCCACGCGCTCCGCACGGGCGCGATCGACAGGCTGCTGGCTAAAGCCTGCGCGACATGACGGCCGCCTGGCAGGCGGCCAGCACCTGCGGCGCGGTGTCCGGCCCCGCGATCCATGGGCCCTCCATGAGCGCCGCGTCGTCGGCCCAGTCGCGGCGAATGGCGGCCGCCGTGGCGGCAGCATCGACGGCCACGACGGCGCAGGAGCCCAGCGCGGCGAGCACCAACCCCCGCACGCGGCCCCCTGCCGCCGCGAGATCGGTCGCCGCCACGTGCAACGCCACCGGCACGCCCGTCTCGATCGCGAGATCGGCCAGGATGCCCGCATGGAGCACGAAGATGGCGTCGGGGTCGAAGGCATCCACCGCCTCGGCCAGGGCCTGCCGGGCCGTCTCCCGCGCGAGGCCCAGCAGCCGCGGCGAGACGCCCGCCAACGCCGCCAGCAGCATCCCCGCGTCGCCACTCGTCACGGCCGCGTGCAGCCTGCGCGAGGCCGCCGCGATGTCATGCAGATGGATGCCGAACATGCCCTCCGGCTGGGAGGCGAGACTCGGCACCGATGACGGCCCACAGACGGCGGCCTCCACGCCCGACTCCATCAGGCGGCCACGAAGCAGGTGGGGCCGCGTGTCGGGCGGGTCGCAGCAGGCGTGATCGATGATCAGGATCCGCATCTCGGCCACCTCTCGCCGCCCCACGAGCGGCTCTCAGATCACCCCGAGCCACCGGGCCGCCCCCAGGCAGACGGCCACCCATGCCGCCGCCCCCCAGTCGTCGGCCATGATGCCCAGGCCGCCCGGGAACCGCTCCAGTTGCCGCCCCGGCGGCAGCTTCGAGATGTCGAAGATGCGGTGCAGCAGGAAGGCCGCGGCGATCACCACCGCCGTCCGATCCGCGGCCGGAATCACGAGCAACCCCAGCGGCAGGCTCGCGACCTCGTCGTAGACGATCGCGCCGGGATCGCTGCCGCGGCCGAGCAGCCGCGCCGCCCGCGTGCAGACCGGCACACCGAGCAGGTTGAGGCCGACGAGCAGGCCGGCCTCGGCCTCCAGCGGCAGGTTCCAGGCCGCCAGCACGGCCGCCAGCACGGCGCCGACCGCCGCTCCGGCCGTGCCGGGCGCGAGCCCCAGCCGCCCCACGCCGCCGCAGGTCGCCAGGATGACCGCGGGCGACCACCAGCAGGGTGCTGAAGCAGCGACATCGTCGATGGATGGTCCGGCCGGCATCCGGCGTATGATAAGGTGTGAGCATGGAAATCGTCCCTGAACGCCCGGCCGCCATCGGCCGGCTCGAACTCGTCGAATATCCCCATCCGGCCCTGTCCCGTCGGGCGAAGCCGCTGGCCCGGATCGACGACGCCGTTCGGGATGCCGTCGCGCAGATGTTCGACATCATGTACGAGGCCCAGGGGGTCGGGCTGGCCGCCAACCAGGTGGCCCTCCCCTTCCGGCTCTTCGTCGTCAACGTCACCGGCCAGCGGAACGCCGGCGAGGAACTCGTGTTCGTGAATCCGTCGCTCTCCCGCCCCCGGGGAACGGCCGTGCAGGAAGAGGGCTGCCTCAGCCTGCCGGGCCTGCGGATGGACGTACGGCGCCCGGAGAAGGTCGTGCTCGATGCCTGGTCGCTCGACGGCCAACCGATCCACCTCGACCTCGACGGCTTCCTGGCCCGGGTCGTGCAGCACGAATTCGACCACCTCGAAGGGCGGCTGTTCACCGACCGTCTCCCCGAGGCGGCGACCCTCGAGGCCCGGCGAACGCTCGACAGCATGCGGCAGGTGTTCGCCGGCCGGCAGTCGCGCGGCGAAACGCCGCGACAGGAAGAACTCGTCGCCCGGCTCGACGCCCTCGAGGCCGAACGCTGCGTCGTCTGACGCGCTCCCTCCATGACGGCCACGGCGAACTTCGACGAGCCCCCTCGCACGCCCGGATCCCCGCTGCGGGTGGTGGTGATGGGCACGGGGCCGTTCGCCGTGCCGATGCTCGCGGCATTGCGGGCCTCGTCGGTCGAGATCGTCGCCGTCATCACCCGTCCCGACCGAGCGGCTCCCGGCCGACGGCCGCCGCCGAATCCGATGCGGGAAGCGGCCCATGCCGCGGGCCTGCCGATCCTCGATCCGGCCGATGTGAACGCGGCCGACGCACTGGCCGCGCTCGAGAGCCTCGCCCCCGATCTGCTCGTGGTCTGCGACTACGGCCAGATCCTCGCGCCCCACACGCTCGGCCTCGCGCCGCTCGGAGGGATCAACCTGCACGGCTCGCTCCTGCCGCGGCACCGCGGGGCCGCGCCGGTGCAGTGGGCCATCCTCGAGGGCGATCCCGTCACCGGAGTGAGCGTGATCCACATGACGCCGGCGCTCGACGCTGGGAGCGTGATCGTGGCCCGCGACACGCCGATCGGCCCCCGCGAGACGGCCCCCGAACTGGAGCGACGCCTTGCCGACATGGGAGCCGACGCGGTTCTCGAGGCGGTCGAGCGGCTGCGGGCGGCGCGGGCGTCGGGGCTGCTCCGGGCCGGGCAGGCGGCAGGCACGCCGCAGGATGCGGCCCGGGTGACCCGGGCGCCGCGGCTCTCGAAGGCCGACGGCATCGTCGACTGGGCGCAGCCGGCGGCACGGATCGAACGGCGACGACGGGCCCTCGAGCCCTGGCCGCGGACGGCGACGTTTCTGCATCGCGACGGCGTGCCGAAGCGGCTGGTACTCGACGACGTGCATGTGGTCGACGCCCGGCCTCCGGCCGAGTGCCGTCCGGGCACCGTGCTCGCCGTGGATGATGATGGCATCGTCGTGGCCTGCGGCGGCGGCACGTGCCTGGCGATCACCCGCGTGGTGCCCGAGGGAAAGCGCAGCATGACGGCGGCGGAATTCGCCCGTGGTCACGCGCTGCATCCGGGCACGGT
>CAZONY010000238.1:0-4293 GCA_964581215.1 uncultured Chitinophagaceae bacterium
CCGTCGATGGCAGCGGACGCGTCCTGGCGGGTGTGGTGGCGGATTCGCCGACGATCCGCGTCTATTCGCCCTCCGGCGATCAAGTCGGTGAGTGGAAGCTGCCTGTGCCGCCCGAGGCGGTAAATGTCGGGCCCAAAGGCGATGTGTTCGTCGCGGGACAGGGCAAGCTGCTCCGGCTCGACGACGAAGGCGCGGTCACCCTCGAACGCGAGACTCCCAACATGGCGACGGCCGCCGAGGCGGCCCGCGGCATCCACCAGCAGGTCATGGACCGCCGAACGCAGTTCATTGCGGACAAAATCCGAAAGGAGTTGGAGAAGGAAGTCAAGAAATACAAGAGGCAGCTTGCCGAAATTCAGGAGAAGATCTCCGCCGTGGACGGCGAACTGTTCGCGCTCGACCAGCGCGAACTCGAAAAGCCTTCAGCCGAGGTGGGCACGGAGATCGACTCCGAACGCACGCGGCTCCAGAAACGCCGGGCTCAACTCGCCAAACTCCAGGCTAAAAACGAATTCAACATCGTCAATCCGCCCAGCCAGCGGAGGGCGGCCATGGCCACGGCCGGCAAGAATCAAGCCGCCCCGCCAGAGCCCGATCCGGAAGAGAGCGTCCGGCAGCTCATCGCAGATCAGATGCGGATTGCGTCGATCTCCGCCTCCCATGAGGAGGTGTTCTTCGCCTGCTCATCGAGTGCCGGCCATGGTTTCGACGTGTGGCGGACCGATTACAAGTTCGGAAAGCCTCAGAAGATCGGCCAGTCACTCTCCGGCTGCTGCGGCCAACTCGACGTGCAGGCCAACGACAACGGAATCTACGTCGCCGAGAACACGAAGCACCGTGTCCGGGGCTACGACCGCAGCGGCCGGCAGCTGCTCGAGTTCGGCTCGCGGGAGCGGGATCGGCCGGAGGGCTTTTCAGGCTGCTGCAATCCAATGAACGTGGCCTTCGGCGACGACGGCTCCGTCTACACCGCCGAGTCGGGGATCGGGAGGATCAAGCGGTTTTCCGCCAACGGATCGTTTGTCGAACTCGTGGGCCAGGTCGAGCTCGTTCCGGGCTGCAAAAAGGTGGCGATCTCGGTGTCGCCCAAGGGCGACCAGGTCTACATGCTCGACATCACGCGCGGACATATCGTCGTGATGACACGGTCGTCGTCGCGGTCGGCCGCCGTACCGGCCGATCAGACGGCGACCGTCGCGGCAGCGGGGCCCGCGTTATGAATCACCGCATGGCTGCCTGGCTCGTGATCGCCTGCACCTCGGCGGTGGCGGCGGCGATGCCGACCAGCCGTGGCGACGACACCGCGCCACAGCCGCTGGTCCTCGTGGTTATGGACCCGCTCGCCGCACGCCTTTCATGCCCCTGCGTTGCAGGCTATGCCCAGCGCGACTACGAAGCCCTGGCGGCTCATCTCCAAAAATCACTCGGCCGCCCGGTCCGGCTCGGGTTCGGCGAGTCGCTCGCGGGCGGGCTCGCGGCGGCGAAGGCCGACCGGGCCGATGTCGTGATCGGGAAGGCGTCGGTCGTGCGGGCGGATGCCGAGGCGTCCGGAGTGGCCCTTGCCGCCGAATGGTCGCTGACCGGCGCGGACGGCGGCACCGACACCCGAGGGCTGTTCGTGGTGCCGGCGGACGATGTCGCCGAGTCGCTCGACGAGGCGCTCGACTACGTCGTGCACCTCGGGCGGCCCGAGCACGACGAAAAGTACGCCCGCCCGCTCGACGCGCTGCGGGCGGCGGGCCTACCGGAGCCCTTCACGACGCGGGAGTTCGGGTCGTGCAGCGACGCCGCCTCCGAGATGCTGGAAGCCAAACAGCCCGCGGAGATCATCGCCGTGGTGTCGGACTATGCCAAGCCGCTGCTCGAGGGCTGCGGGGCGGTGCCGCGCGACTCCCTGCGGGTGATCGGGGAGACCGAGCCGGTGCGGTTCATCACCGCGTTCATCGATGAGTCGCTCGATCTGATCACGCGCGACGCCCTGCGAACCGCGTTCCGTTCGGTTGCGACCGACGCCGGGCTCTTGAAGAAGCTGGAATCGTCGCGGGGATTCGTCGCCTTCGTCGATGAGGGCTGGACAGGCTGGCGGGGGCCGGAGCGATCCGGCCGTGTCGCCTGGCTGCCCGAGCGGCTGCCTGAGCGGCCAAACGTGGTCTGGTCGCGGCCTCTTTCGCGCAGTGGGTTGGGGGGCGTCGCTGCCACGCGTACGCACGTCATCATCGGCGACCGCGACGACAGCGACCAGCGCGATGTGTTTCGGTGCTTCGCCGCCGACTCGGACGACCTCCTGTGGGAGGTCGCCTACGACGCCCCCGGCAGCCTCGACTACGGCAATTCGCCGCGGGCCACGCCCCTGATCGACCACGGCCGCGTGATTCTCCTGGGCGCGATGGGGCACCTCTGTTGCGTGTCGCTCACGACGGGCGAGGTGCTTTGGAAACGGCACCTCGTGCACGACTTTTCAGTGCCGAAGGCCGCCTTGTCGGCCTGGGGCTACTGCTTTTCGCCGCTTGTCGCCGATGACCGGCTCATCGTCTGCCCCGGGGCTTCCGACGCGGCGATCGTAGCGCTCGATCCGAAGACGGGAAAGGAGCTCTGGCGGACGCCCGGCCGCCCGGCAGGCTACGGCTCGCTCATCGTCGTGGAGGCGGGAGGTAGGCGGCAGGTGATGGGGTTCGACGCGGACTCGCTCGGAGGCTGGGAGATCGCCACCGGTCGGCGACTCTGGGAGTGGAGGCCGCCCGTGGGCGGCGGCTTTAACGTGCCTACACCCGTTCTGGTCCCGGGGCCTTCGGCCCGCGTGCTCGTATCCAATGAAACCGATGGCACCCTCCTCTTCGAGTTTGGTGAAGACGGGATTCCTGTGAACAGCCCACGCGCCACCTCGCCTGACCTGATGGCCGAGATGGCAACTCCCGTCTTCGTGGGTGACGTACAGGCGGGCAAACACGTGGTCGGCACCCAGGATGGGCTCGTCGTCCTCGACGCCTCTCGACGCCTGGAGACACTTGCGACGGCCGACGACGCGGCGTGTGCGACGTATGCCGCGGTCGTGGGGGGGCCGAACGGCGCCCTCGTGATCGGCAACGGCGGCCGACTCCTTCTTTACGACGTCGATGCCGATGGTTGCATGCTCAACTCGACGACGAACGTCCTGCCCGCAAAGGAGGGGGACGAGGCGAACGCTCCGCTCTACTCCCATCCGGCCATCGTGGGCACACGGCTCTATCTGCGGGGGCCGCACGACCTCGTGTGCGTGGATCTCGCAGCCAGCGGCGACTGATCGGCTGGCCGGCTAGCGATCGATGGACCGGCTCGGGCGCGACGCGGCCCGAGTGACGCCCGGCCGCGAGGGGCCGGCGTCGCGGATCGCGGCGAGCACCTGCGATTCGGTGATCAGGTCGCGAAGCACGATGGGCTCGGGGGCGGAGCCACCCTGCGGCGGCGCCGGAAACACCGCCAGCACCGGAATCGACTTGCTCTGCAACGTGGCCAGCATGTCCTTGATCTCCGGCGAGCCATCGGTCCAGTCGGCCAGCATCGGCACGATCCGGTTTTCCTCGATCGCCGACTTCACTTTCCGCGTCTCGATCGCCGTGGCCAGATTGAACTTGCAGGTTGGGCACCAATCGGCCGAGAAGTCGATGAGCACCGTCGCTCCTTCGCGACGCAGGTCCGCCAGCCGCTGCCGCGAGAAGGGCTCCCATTCGATCACCGATTTCACCGGCCCGAGGAAGAAGAAGGCGAGCGACCCGATCACGGTGGCCAGCGTCGCCGCCTGAACCCATCGACCGAAGCCGACCGTGCCGCCGTTGGCCTCCTGGGCCTTGCCCACCCACCAGCAGGCGGCCCAGATGCCGATGAGCATCGTGAACGTGGGCACGAAATAATCGTGGCTCAGGAACGTGAAGAGATAGGCGACCGTGCCCAGCATCACGAAGCCGAGAATCTCCTTGAAGGTGGCCATCCACGCCCCCGGCTTCGGCAGGAACCGCACCAACCCCGGGAACACGCCGACGAGGATGTAGGGCAGGGCCATGCCCGTGGCGATCGCGCCGAACACGGCGAAGGTGACTCCCGTCGGCTGCGTGAGCGTGAAGCCGAAAACTGGTCCGAGAAATGGGCCGCTGCACGGCGTCGCGAGCACGGTGCTCAAAACGCCCTTGAGGAACGATCCGGCCGCGCCCTCCTGCGACTGCACGTGGCCCGCCTTCTCCCCGATGAACCCCGGAATCGGCAGCTCCCACACCCCAAGGAACGACAGCGCGAAGGCGAACACGACCCCCGCCATCGCGA
>CAZONY010000239.1:0-4266 GCA_964581215.1 uncultured Chitinophagaceae bacterium
CACGTTTCTCGAGATCAACGCCAATCCCTGGCGGCTCGACCTCGACGATCACCACGCCCGGGCCGCGAAGGCGGCGGGCGTGAAGCTCGTGATCTCGACCGACGCCCACTCCACCCGCGGCCTCGACGTGATGCGATGCGGCGTACTGCAGGCCCGACGCGCCGGCCTGGAGCCCGACGATATCGTCAACACCCGCACGCTCTCCCAGCTCAAAAAACTGCTGAAGTAGAGCCTCAGCAGGTCGGCGGTGGGCCAGCCCGGCTTCGAACTCCCCGCACCCCGTCGCCGGACGTTCGTTCAGGCCATCCTGGCCTTCACTCACTCGGATGCTGACTTCGCTTCGGCATCCTTGCCTCCATTCGTCATCATACGCCGGCTCTCGGGGTGCGGGGAGCTCGAAGCCTCGTCAACTGTCAGGACCGCCGTGCTTGAGGCCCGGATGGCGTGGAAGGTCGTGAACATGCAGGCTCCGGACGACCCTCGCCCCAGGAGCCGGCCTTGGCGGCCAGCGAAGCCAGGATGGCGAAGCGCAGCCGGCAGGGAGAGAGCGGAGGGCATGGATGCCCGGAGCGAACGTCCGGCGATGGGGTGAGGGTCGTCCGGAGCCGGGTTGGGCGAGTGCCGCCATGTGGTGCGCTACTCGGACCTCACGCACCGGAACCCGATGTGGTTCGTCCCGCTGGAGACCTCTCCTTTGCCGCGGGTGCCCACGATGTAGCGGGCGCAGTACGACTCCGAGCAGAGGAATGAGCCTCCGCGCTGCACCCGCTTCGGCTGCCCCGGCTCCTGCGGATCGAAGCTGTCGGACGGACCGCCGGGATTGCGGATGCCCTTCTTGGCCGACCGCACCTGTTCGGCGTAGCTGTCGGGGCGATACCAATCGGAACACCACTCCCAAACGTTCCCCGACATGTCGTGCAGGCCGAAACCGTTGGGAGGATAGGAGCCCACCGGGGCGACGCCGACGAAACCATCCTCCGCGGTGTTCTCATCAGGAAAATGCCCCTGCCAGGTGTTGGCCATCCAGTGATCCCGCGGACGGAACTCGTGGCCCCAGGGATAGGTCGCCCCCTCGAGGCCGCCGCGAGCGGCCCGTTCCCATTCGGCCTCGGTGGGGAGTCGCTTGCCCGCCCATGCCGCGTAGGCGACGGCATCCTCCCAGGCGACGTGCACGACGGGATCGTTTTCGCGCCCCTCGATCGTGCTGTCGGGACCGAGCGGATGACGCCAACACGCACCCGGCACGTACTTCCACCACCTGAGGTGGGCGGCGTTCGTGCCGTCACGAAGCGGCACGGGCTGCCCGGGTGGGGTGAAGACGATCGAACCGGCCACGAGGTTTTCCGGCGGCGCGCCGGGGAAATCCTCCGCCGACGGGACACGCTCGGCGACCGTCACGTAGCCGGTCGCATCGATGAATTCCGCGAACTGCCCGTTGGTCACCTCCGTGGCGTCAATCCAAAACCCGTCCAGGTGAACCCGGTGGATCGGGCGTGCATCGTTCATGGGATCGGGGCCGCCGTGGGGCAGGCGCCGTGGATCGACGCAGCCCATGTCGAAGCTGCCCGGAGGAATCCAGATCATGCCGGGGGGCCCTGCGGCCCGGCCGCACCCCGCCAGGATCAACGCCCAGCCGACGGCCAGACCGAGCGACGATCGATACCGGAATCCTGACATGGCAGTGCCCATCAGGCGGGGCGGCGGCGGAGCGTCCGCTCGAACGTGCGCCGCAAGGCCGCCCGACGATTGCCATCCCACCACTTCAAAAAATCCCTGTGGGCGCGGTCCGCCAAGCCCTGTTCGTTCTTGCGCATGCGATCGAGCACGTCGCGGTGGGCCGCCGCCGGCGCCTGGCGAGACCAACGACGAAATCGATCGGCGGCGGCCGAGTGATCGGTGAAATCGCCGAGGGTCTCCTGGAGCTGCTCCAGCGCCGCGTAACACCGCGACCGCACCCGTTCGGGGAAGACGGCGGCGAAGATCTCCAGGATGTACCGCAGCTTCTTCCCCTCGATGCGAAAGGCGTGCAGGTCGTCGGCGTCCCGCATTTTCCGATCCGCCGCCGCGAAGAAATGCCCCACCAGGGGGCGAAAGCGTCGCCTCGCGTAGTCGGCGAAGCTCTCGCCGGCACGGCCCCCGTGCATTCCGTCGAGCAACGCGGCGGTGCGGGCCATCCAATCGACCTCCAGGAGCCGCTCGTACCGGTCGCGGATCGGCTGCCGCGACACGACGCGCTGCCGTGAGAGCATCGCCACCAGCCGGCTTCGCGCCGTACGGCCCGCGATCGAGGGCGTCCGTTTCTGCGGGTTGCGGCCCTGGGCCTGAAGATCCTGCGCGAGCCGATCGGTGAGCACGTCGAGGTCACGAGCCTCGCCAGCCGCCCGTCGGATTCGACGCAGGTGTTTCTCGAACCATGCCCGCCGCTTCGGCGAGAGCAGCGTCTCGAACGCCTCGAGGGCCGCCAGGGCCCGTCGGGTGGCGACCCGCAGCTGATGCACCTGCTCCGAATCGCCGCCTGGCTCGCACGCCCGCGGCAGAATCGTCCAGACGGTCATCAGCCGCTTGCGAATAGCCCGAGTTGCCACGGCCCCGACCGGCGACCTGGCGTCGGCGACGACGATCCACTTGCCGGACGTTTTCATGCCGCGACGTTCCCGAGAAGCACGCAGTCTATCGGGCCGCCGGGGGGGGCCGCCAGCAGCCCATGGAGCGGCCGTGGCGTCGGGTGGCGCGGCACCAGGAGCACCTGTCCGGTGTTCGTCACGGCTGCTTGGTCACCACCACGTCGTCGGCGAAGACGATGCCATCCGCCATCGCCCCCTCGCCGGCCCAAAGGCGTCCGGCAATCCGCACGCTGTCGCCGGGAGAGGCATATTCGACCTGCGCCGCGTCGTACCGTACGACGACGTCCGGCGCCAGCCGGAGAAATACCCGTCTCATCGATCCCGTCGTGGCCGGCTGCACGACGATCATGCCGGCTCGGATCGAAACGATCCGGCCGACGATCTCGCCACGTTCATCGGGCACGACGACGGGCGCCACGAAACCATCGGGAGGCGTGACGATCTCCATGGTCTCGACCTGGTCGAGACCGCGACCGGAGCCATCGACGAGGGCCTGCAACCGCACGGTCATGCCGGGGAGGAGTGCCGCGACCGAGGTCGGCCCGCTCACACTCAGGGCCGAGACCCCGGCAGGGTGAAGCTGGGCCACGAGGCTCCGCCCCTGCATGGCGTCATCGCCTGCCACGACGAACGCGATCATGCCGCCGGCCACGGTGCCGGTGGCAGCCTGTACCATTCCGGAGAACTCCGCCTTGGGCAGGGGATCGATGGGCATCTTGTTGTTCTCCACCGGCACCGTGATCCGCTTGTTCGTGCCGCGGCACGCGCCCAGCCTCCACAGCCGCTCATAGGCCTGTTGCATGGCCGCCGACTTGTAGAACGTGCCCCACTGGATCGAGCCGTCCTCGGCGATCGGGGGCGGGGGCGGTTCGACGCCGCCGTAGCCCTGGGCGAACGTGGGCGTCACGGCCGCCACGACCTGCAGCGCCAGACACAGGGCGAAAAACCACGACGGCGGGATGCACATGGCTCGACTCCGGGAGCAAGGGACGGACGACGGCCGATGCCGACGCGTTCGACCCTACTTCCGTCTATCGGCCGTTGCAAAACCCGGCCGCCAGTCGCACCGTCACTCCCCTTCGCCGTCGCGTTCCAGGGTGGCCACGTCCCCGCCCGCGGAGGCCTCCAAAGAGGCCTCATCGCCCGAGGTTCCGGCCGCCAGGAGCGGGAAATCCCGGGTCAGCACCGACTCCCGCTCGAGCCGCAGGGATTCCAGCGCCTCCGGACGGACCCGCACCTCCGCCGCATTGAACGTGTTGAATCCCGTGCCTGCGGGAATCAGGTGGCCCAGGATCACATTTTCCTTGAGGCCGACGAGATTGTCGACTTTGCCGGCCAAGGCTGCCTCGGTGAGCACCTTCGTGGTCTCCTGGAAACTGGCCGCCGAGATGAAGCTCGAACTCTGCACGCTCGCCTTGGTGATGCCCAGCAGCTGCGTGCTGGCCGTGGCCGGCTTCGGCTTGGTGCCTTTGGCCGGCGCCCCGCCGAGAGCCTCGATCGTGGCATTGGTCTGCTCGAGGAGGTCCTTGGGCACCACGCTCCCGACCGCGAACTCGCTGTCGCCCTTGTCGGTGATGCGAAGCGAGTTGGCCACCGCCTCGTTCGCCTTCCGGAACTCGAACTTGTCGAGCACCCTGCCCGG
>CAZONY010000240.1:0-4264 GCA_964581215.1 uncultured Chitinophagaceae bacterium
AGCAGTCGGGCGGCGTGCCGAAGCGCGACGAGCAGATCGCGCGGTCGAAGGCGATTGCCGGCCAGGTGCAGGCGGCGGCGATCAAGAAGGAGGCCCCGGCCCCCGAGCGGCTGGCCGCGTTCAAACAACTGCTCGCCGATTTTCGCAGTCCGAAGCCGCAGATCCCCGGCGTCCGCGGCCGGCTCGCGCAGGCGCTCTCCGTGACGCCCGAGGGGGTGCCCGAATTGCTTCGCGACCAGGGCGTTGATGCACAGCGGCTGCTTGTCGCGGCCCTCGCGACCGACTTCGAGGGGCCGCAGCTTCCCTTGAGCGGTGATGCAGCCGTTCGAGGCCTCTCGCCCTCGGGCTACAACCCGATCATGCCCCGGTTCATGGCCCGCCATGGCAACAATGTCAATTATCTCAAACAGGCAAACCTCTACCGTGCCCATCCGCTCGAGCCCGTCCTGCGGCAGGCCGTGGCGGAGCAGCTCGCGAAAAACGCCCTCGCGCCCTGGGTGCTCGTCGCCTGGGTCAACGCCCAGGGCCCGAAGGACGCCGTGGACTCGGCCGGCAAGCCGGTCGGCGATGCCGAGCAGGTGAAGCTCGCGGAGGCGGTCGTGAAGTCGCCCGCCTGGGCCACGCTGCCGGCGGAGGCCCGGTTCGCCGTGCGGTCCGCCTTCCCGCAGCAGGCGCTCCCGCCGGCGCAGTGGGCGATCCGGCAGACCGCCGACCCGGCCGTGATCTGCAAGGATCTGCTCGCGCTCCCGAAGGAGGCCGATGCGGCCGCCACGGCCGCGGCCTTGGGCGCGGCGATCGACGGGCTGCTCAAGTCGCCCGTGCGGTGCGACATCGTGGGCATCGAAAAGCTCGGGGAGGTGGCCCCCGAGGTCTTTGCCGACCCGAAGGTGATCGACCGGATCGTGGAACTCGCCGACTCGGTCCGCTCGTTCAACGTGCCGCCGCCGGTGGGCAACCGGTTCTTCGAGACCGTGAACAAGAGCCGGGACCCGGCCACGCTCGAAAAGACGGCCGCCTGGCTCTGGCGCCACGTCCAGACGCACCATCACCCGCTCCAGCCGGTGATCGGCTTCGCCGACGCGCTCGTGGACGAGGCGCCCGCCGCCGCGAGCACGCTCGCCGCCGCCGGCCTCGGCACGATCGCCCGCCACAAGTACGGCCACACCTGGTTCAACGCCGCGGTGGACGTGCCGCGGCTCCAGTCGATCCGGGGTCGGGCCGCGATGAAGCTCGGGCTCGTGGTGATCCCGGTGCCGCCCGACCATCCCGCCTATCCCGTCTACCAGTCGCAGGCCGAGTGGCTCACCGGCAACGAGGACACCGCCGGCCAACTGCTCGACGAGCATTGGGACGCCTTCCTCGCCGCGCACCGCCAGTTCTCGGTGCCGTATCTCATGTGGGCGCTCAAGCGGACGATCTACGCCCGCGACGACGCCCGCCAGGAGGCCCTCATCAGGCCGCTCCTCGCCTGGCTCGCCGAGCCCGTCAGCCCGTTCACGCCCGCGGAGAAGGTGCGGCTGGAGATCGCCTACGGCGACATCGCCGTGCAGCGGGGCAAGCTCCGCGAGGCCTACGAGATCTTCGGCCGCATCCGGGCGAACCCCGCCTACAAAGATCTGCTCGTTCGGCACGACGCCGCGCTCAAGCAGGCGGGCGTGGCCCGGGCGACGAAGGATTTCGAGGGGGCGCTCACGCTGCTCACCGAGCTCGACGGGGAACGGATCGCCGAGCTCTGGTCGCCGGTCCGCCATGCCCGGGCCGAGGTGTTCTTCGACATGGAGGAATACGACGACTCCGCCGACGTGATCGACTCGATACTCGCCCGCGACCCCGACGACGCCGAGGCCCGCCTCCTGCTTGGCAAGGTGCAGGTGAAGCGGCAGCAGCTCATGGAGGCGACGGAGGTGGAGTTTGGCTCGGCGAGCGGGCAGAAGACGCTCGTGCCGGGCGAGAAGCTGAAGGTCACGCTCAACGATCCCACGCTCGCCGTCTCCGGGGCCGGCACCGAGATCGAGGTGGCCGTCTGGACGAGCGCGGGCGACCGCGAGCAGTTCCTGCTCCGCCGGTTCGGCGACCAGAAGGAAAAATTCCGCGGCGAGGTGGCCACGGCCCTCGGCGCTCCTGCGGTCGGCGACGGCACGCTCCAGGTGCTCGGCGACGACGAGATCTTCTATGCGTATTCGGATCGGTTTCGCGAGAAGATCCCCGGCCTGCCCGACACCCGCGGCGGCCCGATCACGGTCGTCTCCGACGCGCTCCTCCAGGCCTCGGCGCGGAAGCTGCCGAGCGAGTCGGAGCAGCGGCTGGCCGACGTGCGGGAGGTGATGGCGAAGCTCGGCGTGAGCGAGACGAGGGCCGGGAGGATGCTCGCCTCGCAGAAGGGGGCGGCCATCGCCGAGACGGCCGCGCGGGCGGCCGAGGCCGCCGCCAAGGTGGCCAAGCCGGGCAACCCGATCCACGTGCGGGTGACCGACCCCGACCGCAGCCGCACGGCCGAGGTCGACGAGCTGGCCGTGAGCGTGGCGAGCTCGAACGGCGACTCGGTGTCGCGGGTGGTGCTCCGCGAAACGGGCCCGGCCACGGGACGTTTCGAGGGGAGCCTGCCGACCAAGCCCGCGCAGGCCTCGGCGTTCGCCGCCAACTCCGAGCCGGGCCGCAATCCCAACATGGTGATCAGCCCCGTCGCCTCGTACCCCGCCTGGAAGCCGGTGGCGACGAAGGGCGTGGTGCCCGAGTTCACGATCGATCTGAACGACAACGTGCCGCTCGGCGAGATGACGATCACCGCGGCGGAGCCGGGCGCGCGGCTCACCAAATTCACGGTGCAGACCGCGCTCAACACGGGTGACTGGACGATGGTCGCCGTGCAGCCGAAGAACATGCTCGCGGTCGCCGATCCCTGGGGGCCGTCGGTTGCTGTGCTCAACGACACCGACCAGTGGCAGATGGGCCCCCGGCCGGAATTCGACTTCAAGGCGATCTCTGCCCACGCCGATGGCGGCTGGATGGCCCAGCAGTTTCATCAGGGGCTGGCCGAGAACGTGGCCGGCCCTTCCGCCGCCTTTCCGGAGTCAGTGACCAAGGCCATCGACTGGAAGCGGCACAGCCAGCATGCGGTTTCCCACGTGATCCACCGGTTCCGCGGCTGGTTCCACGAGCCCGCCGCCGTGACGCGGCGATTCCGGCTCGACCTGGGTCCCTACGAGATCCCCGCCAACATCCACCCCTCCACCCGCGGTCCCGCGCAGCACATCCTCGCGGTGGATGGCGTGCCGGTCACGAAGCCGGGCGGGCCGCTGGAGGCCGAGATCGCGCTCCAGCCGGGCGTGCACAAGTTCGAGATCTGGTCCAGCGGCTGGGTGACGAGCATCGGCTTCGGCCGTACGGCGAAGCTCCTCGCCAACGTCGATCCCAAGGACCCTGCCTCGCTCGTGGCCTGCCCCGACGCCTTCTTCGACGCGAAGGCGTTTCCGCCCGGCGCCATCGACCACCGCAACGCCCCGGCGGAGGTCACGGCCTCCCCCGACGGCAACCAGTTCCGCGTCGCCTTCGCCAAGGACTCGCGGGCCCGGTTCATCCGGCTCTCGCTCTTCGGCCACGAGGGGCCGGTGCCGGCGCTGGGCAAGATCGCCCTCACCTCGGCCGACGGCAAGCGGGTGCTGCCCGTGGCCGAGGACTTCGCGGCCCTCAACAAGAACGAGACGCTGGAGATGCTCCCGGGCGACACCGTCGCCGTTCGCTACGTGGACGACCGGTTCGTGACGAAGGCCAAGGAGATCCAGGAGCGGTCGCTCAACGTCGCCTTCACCGACGCCCGCGTCGAGTTCGCCGACATGGAGCCGCGGCTCGTCGAGGGCGAGATGCGGCCCTTCTACGAGCGTCTCCTCCGCTACCGCCGCGACGAGCCGCTCACGCTCGCGATCCACGACGCCGACATGGACGTTTCCACGGAGCCCGACACGGTCGCCGTGACGCTCGCGAGCAAGGCCGGCGGCCGCCAGGAATTTCGGGCAATCGAGACGGGCGAATCGACGGGCGTGTTCAAGCTCGTGATCACGCCGGTGGAGAAGACCGCCGATTCGACGAAGCCCGCCGCCGGGGCCAAGCAGAAGCCTGCCGAAGTGCCGAACTCCTTCGTCGTGGCCGATGGCAACGCGATCACGGCGACCTACCGCGACCGCGAGAACAACAAGCCCGGCGTGCCGACCGATCGCGTGGCGAAGATCGACCATGCCCTGTTCGTGCAGCCGCGGCTCCTGCTCGC
>CAZONY010000241.1:0-4262 GCA_964581215.1 uncultured Chitinophagaceae bacterium
TCGAACTCGGCCCCCACGACGTCGCCGCCCGCGGCAACTTCTGCACGCTCGACGCGGCCGGCCTGATCTCCGACCGCCGCGCCGGCCGGATCCCTTCCGACGAGAGCTTCGCCGTCGTCGAGAAACTCCAGGCGGTGAAGATTCCCGGCGTGGAGACGTTCGTGAAGCCGGTGAAGGAGCACCGCTTCGTCGTCGTGTTCCGCGGCCAGGGTCTCGACGGCCGCGTGGCCGACACCGACCCGCAGGCGGTGGGCGTGGCGCCCCTCGATCCCCAGCCTCTCGATCCCGCGGCGCGGAAGACGGCCGACGTGGCCAAGGAGTTCGTGAAGCAGGCCCGGGCGATCCTCGCGCAGGAGACGAAGGCCAACGGCATGGTGCTCCGCGGGTTCGCCGCCAAGCCCGCCCTGCCCTCGTACGAAGAGCTCTATGGCCTGAAGGCGGCGGCGATCGCCGTCTATCCGATGTACAAGGGCCTCGCCCGCCTGGTCGGCATGACGCTCGTCGGCAAGGCCCAATCGCTCGCCGAGCAGATCGACGAACTGGCGGCGTGCTGGAACGACTACGACTTCTTCTTCCTCCACTTCAAGTACACCGACTCGACCGGCGAGGACGGGGCGTTCGATCAGAAGGTGAAGCGGATCGAGGAACTCGACGCGATCATCCCCCGCATCGAGGCCCTGAAGCCGGACGTGCTGATCGTGACCGGCGATCACTCGACCCCGAGCCGGCTCAAGAGTCACTCCTGGCACCCCGTGCCGACGCTGCTGGTGGCCGACACGTGTCGTCCCGATGGCCTCGAGAAATTCTCCGAGCGAAACTGCCTTCGCGGCGGCTTCGGCATCTTCCCCGCCAAGCACCTGATGCTGCTGGCGATGGCCCACGCCCAGCGGTTCGGCAAGTACGGGGCGTGAGCCGGGCTGCTGTCAGGCGAGGATGCCGGTGACCGGTTTGCCTTCGGGCGTGGGCCCGATGAGGCGGTTGTCGAGCCCCTGGAAGGGAAAGCTGAACCGCTGCGGGTCGAGCCCGAGCACGTGCAGGATCGTGGCCTGGAGTTCGCGGATGCTGACCGGATTCTCGACCGGGTAGTAGCCGAACTCGTCGGTGGCGCCCCACGCCAGGCCCGGCTTGATGCCGCCACCGGCCAGCCACATCGTGAAGCCGAACGGATGGTGATCGCGGCCCACGAACCCCTTCACCGGCTCCGCCCGCACGTTGTTTTGCAGCATCGGCGTGCGGCCGAACTCGCCCCCCCAGATCACGAGCGTCTCGTCGAGGAGGCCCCGTTGCTCCAGGTCCACGAGCAGGCCCGCGACGGCCCGGTCGGTCTGCTGGCACTTGATCGGCAGCGTCTCGTCGATGCTCTCGCCGGGCGAGGAGCCGTGATGGTCCCAGCCCCAGTCGTACAGCTGGACGAACCGCGTGCCGTTTTCGATGAGCCGCCGGGCGAGGAGGCAGTTGTTGGCGAAGGTGGGATCGTCGCCGCGGTAGAGCTGGCGGACGTCCTGGCCCGTGTCGGTCTCGGCCGCGGCGACGACGCCCGGCTTCGCGCCATAGAGGTCGAGCACGTGCCGGGGCTCGCGGGAGATGTCCATCACCTCGGGCACCGACATCTGCATCCGGTAGGCCAGTTCGTATTGCGCGATGCGCGTGAGCGTCTCGGCATCGCCCGTGGCCGCGTGCTCGGCCGCGTTCATCTCGGCCACCGCGTCGAGCATCCGTCTCCGCAACGCCCGGTCGATGCCGGGCGGATCGCCGAGGTAGAGCACCGGGTCGCCGGTGGTGCGGCACTGCACGCCCTGATACACGCTCGGAAGGAAGCCCGCGCCCCACAGCGACTTGCCGCCGTCGGGTGTCTTGCCCCCCGACAGCAGCACCACGAATCCCGGAAGATTCTCGTTCTCGCTGCCGAGCCCGTAGGTCACCCACGAACCGAGCGACGCCCCGCCGAGCCGGGGCGCGCCGGTGTGGACGAAGAGCTGGGCCGGCGCGTGATTGAATTGGTCGGTGTGGACGGAGCGGATCATGCAGGTTTTGTCCACGACGCCGGCGAAGTGCGGGAGCAGTTCGCTGAGCCACTGCCCCGCCTCGCCCTGCCGGCGGTAGGCGAACTGCGGCCCGAGCATCTTCGGCACGCCCTTGATGAAGGCGAACCGCTTGCCCTCGAGAAACGACTGCGGGCAGTCCTGGCCGGAGACTTTCTCGAGGTCGGGCTTGTGCTCGAAGAGATCGATCTGCGAAGGCGAGCCTGCCAGGTGGATGTAGATGACGCGGGTCGCCCGCGGCGGATGCATCGGCGGCCGCGGGGCCAGCGGGTTGGCCGTGCGGTCGGCGGGGCTGGCCCGGCCGTCGCGGGCAAGCAGCGACTGGAGCGCGATCGAGCCGAAGCCGAGGCCGCCGGAACGAAAGAAGTGGCGCCGCGTGACGGCGCGGGCGAGGTCGAGCCCCGGCGGCAGGTGGTCGGCGGCGGGCATGGCAGCGGGCTCCCGGCGGGGCATCAGTTGCGGGTCAGGAATTCGTCCAGATTCAGGATGGCGCTGGCCGCCACGACCGTCGCGGCGACGGCAGGGCGGATCGCGCCGGGGGGCGGCTCGGCCCGCGCGGCGACCAGGAGGGCGTCGGTGGCTGCGGGGTCGGACTCGAAGCGTTCGCGGGCCTCGTCCAGGAGCCGCACGAGCGGGTCGGCCTCGCCCGCCCGTGGCGGGCGGACGAGGGCCAGCCGCAGGCCCCGCGTGACGACCGCCGCGGGCGTGCCGTCGGTCTCGGCGACCATTCGTTTGGCGAGCGCTCCCGCCGCTTCCAGATAGACCGGATCGTTGAGCGTGACGAGGGCCTGGAGCGGCGTGTTGGTGCGGATGCGACGGATCTGGCAGATCTCGCCGCTGCCGGCATCGAACGTGACGAAGGAAGGATAGGGCGTCGTCTTCTTGAGAAAGGTGTAGAGACCGCGACGGTGGCGGTCTTCTCCCTCGGCATCGACCCACGTCCGCGTGTTGTAGGTGCTCCGCCAGAGGCCCGCCGGTTGCGGCGGCATCACCGGCGGCCCGCCCCTCTTCCGGGAGAGCAGGCCCGACACCGCGAGCGCCTGATCACGGATCGTCTCGGCCGGGAGCCGGTGGCGGCCACCCCGCGAGAGAAGCTGGTTGCGGGGATCGACGGCCGCGAGCATGGGCGAAACGTCGGACCGCTGCCGGTAGGTGTCACTCATTACGATGGCCTTGACGAGCTTCTTGAGCGACCAGCCGCCGTCACGGTAATCGGCGGCCAGCCAGTCGAGGAGTTCCGGGTGCGTGGGGGCCGACCCAAGTGCCCCGAAATCCTCCTCCGTCTCCACGATGCCGATGCCGAAGATGCGGGCCCAGACGCGGTTGGCCCAGACCCGGGGCGTGAGCGGATTGTCGGCCGAGACGAGCCAGCGGGCCACGCCGATGCGGTCGGGGGCCGCGCCCGCCGGCAGGCCGCCGAACCCGGGCAGCACCGCGGGCTCCACGGCCGCGCCCGGATCGAGGAAGTTGCCGCGGTTGTGGATCCGCGTGGAGCGACGCTCATCGGGCTCGAGCTCCTGCATCACCGGCAACCGCACGACGCCGTCCTCGAACCTCCGCAACGCCCGACGGGCCTCCTTGAGCTTCTGGTCGGCCGTCTTCTGCGCGTCCGCGTCCTCCTTCCCAACCGCCTTCGCAGCGGCCTCGGCCGCGTCGGCGGCCTCCTTCAGACGTGTTCGCTCCGCCCGATCCGCGGCCGAGAGCAGTTCGAGCCGCGGCTCCTCATCGGCGCGGTCGGCGTCGGCCGTCTGGTTGAAGATCGCGTAGAAGGCGTAGTAGTCGTGGTGCGAGATCGGATCGTATTTGTGGGTATGGCATTTGGCACAGCCCATCGTGAGGCCCATCCAGGCCTGCACGGTCGTGTCGATGCGGTCCTTCACTGCGGCCACGCGGAACTCCTCGTCGTCGGTGCCTCCCTCGTCGTTGGCCATGGTGTTGCGGTGGAAGGCGGTAGCCACCCGCTGCCGCTCCGACGGCTCCTCGAGCAGGTCGCCGGCGAGCTGCTCGAGCGTGAAGCGGTCGAGCGGCATGTCGGCGTTGAGGGCGTCGACCACCCAGTCGCGATAGGGCCACATCGTGCGCGGAAGATCCTTTTCGTAGCCCTTGGTGTCGCCGTAGCGGGCGAGGTCGAGCCAGGTCCGCGCCCAATGCTCGCCGAAGGCGGGTGAGGCGAGGAGCCTGTCCACCAGCGCCTCGTAAGCCGCGGGAGCAGGATCGGCG
>CAZONY010000242.1:0-4260 GCA_964581215.1 uncultured Chitinophagaceae bacterium
CACGATCGCTGTTTTCGGACTCCGCACGCGCTGCCCATGCCGGGGCCGCTTCCCGCGGGCAACGAGCACGTCGGGCAGAGCGAGTTTTCGGCGCGACGCGAGAAACAGTCTCGGCTTCTGGCCGCGTGGATCGACCGGCACCCATGCCTGGGGATGCCCGAAACATTTCCTGCCGCGTGAGCGGCCGGCGTTCCGTGTCGGCGACTCACCAATCGTCCGTCCGGATTCATCGAGGAGGCGTCGCGAACCGCCGCGGGCTCGGGGACCGGAGGCGAGGAAACGACGACCGAACGTCAGCGGCCCGGACGCTGGCGTGCCTTCCGCGTCCGCTCGCCCTGCGGCTCCTTTTCATCCGACCGGTTGGGCTTCGGCATCGGGGCGTTCACTGCCTGCCTCCAGGCGACGAGCCGCCGCCGCAGTTCCGCGGTCTTTTCCGGCCGTTCCGCCGCGAGGTTCCGTGTCTCGCCGATGTCGTCACGGAGGTTGTAGAGTTCGAGTCGGCCGTCCTCGAGAAACTCCATGAGCTTCCACTCGCCCGCTTGGACGAGGCTCACGGGCGTCGTGCGCCAGCGATCCTTGCCGATCCCGAGATACCCCGGGAAGTGTTGGAAGATCGCGTCGCGACGGAGCGTGCCGGCCGGATCGCGCAGGAGCGGCACGAGGCTCTCGCCGTCGAGGGGCTGTCGTGGGGCGGCCGCCACGGTCATCTCGAGCAGCGTGGGAAACACGTCGACGTGGATCGTGGGCACGTCGCAGGTCGAACCCGGCGCGACGTTGCCCGGCCAACTGACGATCAGGGGCACGCGAACGCCCCCTTCGTAGAGGCTGCCCTTGCCGCTCCGCAGCGGCGTGTTGTCCGTCACGCCGGGCTTGTCGCTGATCCCCTCGCGATCGTAGCCCCCCACGCCGCCGTTGTCGCTGGTGAACACGACCACCGTGTCGTCCGTCAAACCGAGTTCCTCGAGCACGCGACGCACGCTGCCTACGCTCTCGTCGACTGAGGCGATCATGGCGGCATAGGTCGGGTCGCGGTGGCCGCCCACGGCGGGCTTGTCGCGAAAGCGGGCGACGAGTCCCGGCTTCGCCTCCCAGGGAGCATGGACGCCGAAGTGCGGGAGGTAGAGAAAGAAGGGGCCATCCCGGTGCCGACGGATGAAGTCGACCGCCCGGTCGGTGAGGAAATCGGCCAGGTACTCCTGCTGCTGATGGTCGACCTTGGGATTCGTTTCGAAACCGAAGTGTCGGCCCATCGAGACGATCGCCTCGTCGAAACCCCGCCGCGCGGGATGGTGATCTCCCTTCTCGCCGAGGTGCCACTTGCCGAACATGCCGGTCGCGTAGCCGGCCGCCTTGAGTTGGTCGGCGATCGTGCGGCGGTCGAGTGGCAGCGACGTCACGTTTTTCACCGGCTCGAGCGGCCGCATGCTCCAGTCGAAGCGGTCGATGTCGCCCACGGTGTAGACGCCCGTGCGGGCGGCCACCTGCCCGCTCATGAGCGCGGCCCGCGTCGGCGTGCAGTTCTGGCAGTGGTGATGGCACGTCAGCCGCATTCCGTCGGCCGCCAGGCGGTCGATGTGGGGCGTCTCGTAGAAGCGGCTGCCCTGGCAGCCGAGATCGGTCCAGCCGAGGTCGTCGGCCATGATGAACACGATGTTCGGCCGACGGGCCGGCGCCGCCGCCGCGACGGTCCCGTCGATCGGAAAGCCGAGCATGGCCGCCACGCCGACGAGATGACGAACGATTCGCGAGAGGTTCATGACGGCGGTTTCCGGGGGCTGCCGGCGGCGTGGAGCCGTTGGCGGCCGGCCGTCCAATTCGGATAGCATAGGCCCCACTCACATCGAAGTGCCACCGTGAAACAGCTCCTCGCACTCGCCAGCATTTTGATCGCGTCGGTTGCCTGCGCAGCCGACAAGGGCGACCAAGCCCGGGCGCCTGACTTCACTCAAGGCGATGTGATTCCCAAGAACGCAGAGCACGACTGGAACCTCGGTGCGACCGGGCTGCGAGGCTGGATGTATTGCGACACCTTGGTGACGAGTGTCGCGCGCCAGATTTGTGTCACGAAGGTCGAGGTGAACTCGCCGGCAGATGGTGTCATCGCCGTCGGTGATTCGATCCTGGGGGTCGGCGGCCAGCCGTTTTCATTCGATCCACGCACGGAAATGGGGCAGGCTCTCACTGCGGCAGAAACGGAAGCCGGCGGCGGGGCATTGATGCTGACGCGATGGCGCGCCGGGAAGGCGGAGGAAGTCGTCGTGAAGCTGCCGGTGCTTGGGAGTTACTCAACCACGGCCCCGTTTGATTGCCCGAAGTCGAAGCGGATTCTCGAGCAAGGATGCAAGGCGCTGGCAGCAAGCATGGCGGCGCCGAACTATGGCGCGGGCATTGATCCGATCCCACGCGCGTTGAACGCGCTGGGCTTGCTTGCAGCCGGAGATGCGGCGCATCTGCCGCTCCTCCAGAAGGAAGCTCGTTGGGCCGCGGACTTCACGACTGATGGCTACAAGACCTGGTACTACGGCTACGTGATGATGTTCCTGGCTGAATACATCTCGGCCACCGGCGACGAGTCCGTGCTGCCGGGGCTGCGGCGGCTCGCAATGGAGTCAGCCGAAGGTCAGAGCGCTGTCGGTTCCTGGGGCCACACGTTCGCGAAGCCGGATGGACGTCTCGGCGGCTATGGCATGATGAACTCGCCGGGAGTGCCGCTGACGATATCGCTGGTGCTGGCACGCGAGGCCGGCGTTCATGATCCGAAGATCGAACGTGCCATCGAACGGAGCGCTTGCTTGCTGCGGTTCTACATCGGCAAGGGAGCAGTTCCTTATGGCGATCATCATCCGTGGATCGAGAACCACGAGGACAACGGCAAGTGCGGCATGGCCTCGGTCCTGTTCAATCTGCTCGGCGAGCCGAAGGGGGCCGAGTTCTTCTCACGCATGAGCCTCGCGTCTCACGGCGCCGAGCGGGACACGGGACACACAGGCAACTTCTTCAACATGGTGTGGGCAATGCCCGGCGTGGCGCACTCCGGACCTCACGCGACGGGTGCGTGGATGCAGGAGTTTGGAGCGTGGTACTTCGACTTCGCCCGTCGTTGGGACGGCAGCTTCTTGCATCAGGGGCCGCCGGAACCTGGCCATGACAGCTACGCGGGCTGGGATTGCTCGGGGGCGTATCTGCTGGCGTATGCGATGCCGCTGAAGAAGCTGTACCTCACGGGCAAGAAGTCGGGCACGGTTCCTCAACTTGATCGAGCCGCAGCCGATGCCGTCGTTGCGGACGGTCGTGGATGGAACAACCGGGATCGCGACAGTTTTTACGATAGTGTGAGCGACGACCAATTGCTCGAGCGTCTGCGAAACTGGTCGCCGGTCGTTCGCGAGCGTGCGGCGATGGCTTGGGGACGACGCAGGACGGCGAACGCAGCCCCTTTGATCGAGATGGTGGCCGCTCCGAGTCTCAACGCGCGGTACGGTGCCTGTCAGGGTTTGATCTTCCTGCGCGGACGTGCAGCGCCTGCCGTCGATGTCCTGCAAAAGACGTTGAGCGAACCGGACCTGTGGCTCCGCATCAAAGCCGCCGAAGCGCTCGCTGCCATCGGTATGCCGGCCATGAAAACGGTGCCACGGTTGCTCGACATGCTGGCGGACGTGGACGAGAACAATGACCCGCGCGGCATGCAGCAGCGCTACCTCGCGTTTGCCCTGTTCGATCGTGGAGGCATGCTCGGGCGCTCGCTGGAAGGCGTCGACCGTCCCGCGCTCTACAAGGCGGTGCGAGCCGGGCTGAAGAATCAGGACGGCCGCGCGCGGGGTAGTTTCGGCTCGGTCTATCGCCATCTGTCGCTCGACGAAATCAAGCCGCTGCTGCCGGCGATCCATGAGGCCGTCGTTGAGCCCGCGCCCAGCGGTGAGATGTTCGCCGACGAGATTCGAGTCGAAGGGCTGCGCATCATGGCCCAGCATCACATCGAAGAAGGGATGGGCGCGCTGGTGAAATACACTCGCGATCAAAACCCGTGGAGCAGCGAGAATCGCACGCCGGAGATCATGAAGATACTCATGGGCTACGGCAGCCACGCCAAAGCGATCATCCCCGAACTGGAGCGGATCGCTCACTACTTCGAGAAGGAAGAGAAAGATTTCCCTAAGAGGCTCGGCCTGCAAAAAGCGAATTCCGTCCGAGATGCCATCAGGGCCATCGAATCCAGCACGGACACTCCCGCGCTCATGAAGCTGAAGTAGCATGAGGCAT
>CAZONY010000243.1:0-4256 GCA_964581215.1 uncultured Chitinophagaceae bacterium
CAACTACCACGACCAAATTGTCAAAGAACGACCAAGCCGATGGCACCCCGCAGAGGCAGGATCCCATCGGCTCGTGAACCGCCAGGCTTCCCTACGGACGCCATGGACAGAGGTTCATTTCGGAGCCCGACGAAATGCATCGGACGAAACGAGCCTCAACCCACGGCGCCCCTTGGCGTGAAGCAAAGCGGCGCTCACGAGTGAGCGGGAACCGATCATCGAACATGATTGATCGGCCGCTCAGGAGTCAGAAATTAACGGATGGGTCGGGGGTCGTCAAGCGGGTGCCAAGAGAGCCTGGAAAAATGGTCGTTTCGCGAAGGTATAACCGGTGATCTATGGTGACGCGGGTGACGAGCTCGAGGCAACGGCTTCTGATTCTGGTGTTGGCCGCGATTCCGCCGCAACTGGTCGGGATGGCGGCCGATTCGCCGCCCCCGCAGGCAGTGCCCGTGGCGGTCGCTCGGGTGGAGCGGCAGGAACTGGCCGCCGGGCAATCGTTCGTGGGCACCGTGTATCCGGTTCGCGTCAGTGACGTCGGCAGCGCCGTCGATGGCCGCGTGGTCAGCCTGCCGATCGTCGAAGGACAGCACGTGGCCGCCGGTCAGCCGCTCGCCGAACTCCTGCGGGGTCTCTTGGAAATCGAGCGGGCCGGCACACGCGCCGAACTGGATCGACGACGCCAGGTCTTGGCCGAACTGCGGGCGGGGTCGCGGCCCGAGGAAATCGATCAACGCAGGGCGGCCGTCCAGGGGCTGGAGGCGCAGCTGGAATATGCGACCAGTCGGCTCAACCGTCTCCGGCGGCTGGCTGAGCGGGGCACGAGCACCGCAGACGAATTGCTCGACGGCGAAACCGAGTATCGGCGCGTGGAAGCCGAGCTTCGCAGCGGCCGCGCGGCCCTGGAATTGGCCGAAGCCGGACCCCGCAAGGAGCAGATCGCCCAGGCGGCTGCCGCCGTCGCCGCTCAGGAGGCGGAGGTGGAGCGTATCGACGACCAGCTCGCCAAGCACACCATTCGTGCGCCGTTCAGTGGCTGGGTGGTGGGGCGGTTCACCGAAGAGGGGCAATGGCTGGCCCGCGGCGGACTCGTGGCCCGCATCGTCGAACTCGACACGGTGGAGGTCGATGTGCGGGTGCCGGAAATGTCCGTCGGCTCCCTCTCGACCGGTCAGGACGTGCGGTTGGAGTTCGATGCCGCGCCGAACGAAACCTGGATCGGCCGGGTGGAGCGGGTGGTGCCGCAGGCCGACCTGTTGAGTCGGAGCTTCCCAGTCAAGGTGCGGCTGGCGAATCGCGTCGAGGACGGCCAGCCCGTGCTCCGGGGAGGCATGCTGGCCCGGGCGTGGCTTCCCGTCGGCAGGTCGGGCATGGCCACGGTGGTGTCCAAGGACGCGCTCGTGCTCGGGGGGAGCGGGCCAATCGTCTACGTGGTGACGCCGGAAGGAGACGCTCTCCGCGGCACGGTCCGGCCGGTGCCGGTGGCCATCGGGGCCGCCGTGGGCGGGGCCGTGGAGATCCGTGACGGCCTCGAACCCGGCCAGACGGTGGTCGTGCGCGGGAACGAACGGCTGCGGCCCGGCATGGCCGTGACGTTCGCGATGCCATGACGGTTCGTGCCCTGCCTGCGTGAACGCCCATGAACCTCGTCGCCGCCTGCGTTGCGAATCCCGTGAAGGTGGCCGTGGGCGTGATTCTCGTCACCCTGTTCGGCGTGCTCGCGCTGCTTTCGATGCCGGTGCAGCTCACACCGGAGGTCCAGATTCCGACGATCACGGTCGAGTCGCGGTGGCGGGGAGCCAGTCCGCAGGAAATCGAGCGGGAACTCGTGCAGCCGCTCGAGGAGCAGCTCCGCAGCGTGGAAGGGCTCGTGAAGCTGTCGAGCGAGTCGAGCGACTCGGTCGGAACGATCGAGCTCGAGTTTGCCGTCGGCGCCGACATGTCCCAGGCCCTCGTCAAGGTCAACACGCGGGTGCAGCAGGTGCGAGACTGGCCGATCGACGCCGATCGGCCGGTGATTCGTACGGCGAGCGTCAATGACCGGCCGGTGGCGTGGCTGATTCTCGGCCAGGCTGCCCCAGACCGCGAACTGATCGACCGCGCCAAGGATGCCCACCCGTCGCTGGCGGCGGATCTCGATCGGGTGCTGTCCGCACGCTCTCCGGATCTCGCCCTCTATCGCCTCCGGAAGCTCGTGGCCGACCATCCCGAAATGGCATCCCTCCGGCCTCCGGACATCGATGTGGAGTCGCTGCGGAGAATGGCCGAGGACGAGATCGAGAGTCGCCTCGAACGGCTGGATGGCGTGTCTGCCGCCGACCTGGTCGGTGGCCGTGAGGACGAACTGCAGGTCATCGTCGATCCCCAGTTGCTGGCCGCACGGCAGTTGACGATCGAGGATCTCCGCCTCGCGCTGGCCAACCAAAACCAGGACACCTCCGGAGGCGACGTCTGGGAGGGGAAGCGGCGCTACGTGATCCGCACCCTCGGCCAGTTCCGGTCGCCGGAGCAGGTGGAAGGGGTCATCATCGCCCGCCGCGAGGGGAAGCCCGTCTACGTGCGGGACGTCGCCACGGCGCGGCTCGGGAAAAAGAAGCCCACCGGCATCGTCCGAAGGTTCGGGGCCCGCAGCATCGCGGTGCGGGTGACCCGCGAGCAGGGAGCCAACGTGCTCGACGTGATGCGGCGGCTGCGGTCCCTGGTCGCGGAGATCGATCAGGGCCTGCGGCCGCGGGGGCTGAGCCTCACGGTCGTCTACGACGAGACCACCTACATCGACTCGGCAATCGGCCTCGTGAACGACAACATCTTCGTCGGCGGACTGCTCACGCTGGGCACGCTGATGCTGTTTCTCCGCAACATCCGCTCGACGCTCATCGTGGCCCTGTCGATCCCGGTAAGCGTGATGGGCACGTTTCTCGCGCTGGCCGCCTTCGGGCGCACGCTCAACGTCATCAGCCTGGCCGGGATCGCCTTCGCCGTTGGCATGCTGATCGACAACGCGGTTGTGGTGTTGGAAAATATTTACGTCCGCTGGAGCGAGGGTGCCGATCCACGGACGGCGGCGGTGCGGGGCACGACGGAAGTGTGGGGCGCGATCGTCGCCAGCACGCTCACGAATGTCGCCGTGTTCCTGCCCGTGCTGTTCGTGCGGGGCGAAGCCGGCCAATTGTTCGGCGACATCGCGCTGGCGATCGCCGCCGCCGTCGGCCTCTCGCTGGCGGTTTCCGGGCTCGTGGTGCCGGTCGCCGCCGCGCTTCTGCTCGAGGGGCGTGCGGGCCGGGCGGCGGTGGCCGCGGTGACCGGGACCGGGGCGGAGGGCTCCACGGGGCAGGGGCGGGCGGACGTCCTGGCCCGGATCGGGGGCGGCTTCATGGCGCTGGTGACCGCCACGAACCGTTGTTTGCTCGGCAGCGTTTCCCGGTCGATCGCGACATCGGCCGCCATCATCGCCGCCTCGTGCGTCGCGACATGGCTCCTGATGCCGAAAGTGGAATATCTGCCCGAGGGAAACCGGAATCTGGTCTTCGGCATCCTGCTGCCGCCGCCGGGCTACAACCTCGACGAGCTGCTGCGGATGGGAGACGTGTTGGAAGAAAAACTGCTCCCCTATTGGGACGTCGATCCCGGCAGCCCGGAGGCGGCCGCGCTCGACGCCCCGATCCTCGCCGATTTTTTCTTCGTCGCCCGCGGCCGCAGTGTCTTCGTCGGGTTGCGGGCCCTCGACCCGCTCGCCGCCGGTCGGCTCGTGCCGCTCGTCCGTCGATTGGCCGCCGCACTGCCCGGCACCTTCGCGGTGGCGAAACAATCCGGCCTGTTCGAGCAGGGAATCGGTTCGGGCCGCACCATCGACATCGAGATCACCGGGCCCGATCTCGCCCGGCTCGTGCGGCTCGGGGTGCAGGTGATGGGGCGACTGCAGGAGGCGACGCCCGGCAGCCAGAATCTGCCGAAGCCGTCTCTTGATCTGTCGAGCCCCGAGGTGCAGATCGTGCCGCGGTTCGAGCAGGCTGCCGACATGCAGCTCGACGCCCGGCAGTTGGGCTACATGGTCGATTGTCTGGTCGATGGTGGCTACGCCACCGACTACTTTCTCGACAACGACCGGATCGACCTCGTGATCAAGGGCGATGAGCGTTTCGTGTCGCGGACGCAGGACCTCCGGTCCCTGCCGGTGGTCACGCCCGGTGGGCAGCTCGTGCCGCTCCAGAGCGTCGCCGAGGTGCGCGAGTTCTCGAGTGGCCCGGAGCAGATTC
>CAZONY010000244.1:0-4251 GCA_964581215.1 uncultured Chitinophagaceae bacterium
AGAGCATCTGACTCTTAATCAGAGGGTTCTTGGTTCGAGTCCAAGACGGGGCACTGACACCGAAAGACGCCTCCGGCACCGCGTCAGAGATGCTGAACAAGCCCGTTCTCAGGCCGGACATGCAACGCTTTCCTGGACGTTTCCCTCGTCGCGCATGGCTCGCCGCGGCGATCTCGCCGCCCGTCCTTGGCGCGTTGCTCCGGGAATCGTCCGGGGCCGAGGCCCCCGCGGGCGAACCCGCGATGCCGGGGCCGCCGCAGCCGCAAGAAGGGCTGCTCTTTTCGTGCAAATACGGCATGACGAGAGGACCGTCGCTCGAAGCGCGGCTGGCCGCGGCCCGCGAGGCCGGCATGGACGGGGTCGATTTCGATGCCGCGGGCGACGTCACGCCGGAGCAGCTCCGGCAGGCGGCCCGCTCCGCCGGCGTTTTCATCCACAACGCCATCAACCACGGCCACTGGCGGCAGACGCTGACCAGCCCCGACGACGCCATCCGGGCCGCCGGCCGGGCCAACCTGGAGCATTGCATCCGCTGCTCGCATGCGGCGGGTGGGAGTGGCGTGCTGCTGGTCATCGGCAAGGCCGACGACGGGACGGACGGCCCGGGCCGGGCCCGCGAGGAGATTCGCTCCGTGCTGCCGCTGGCGGCTTCGCTCGGCCAACGGATCCTCTTCGAGAACGTCTGGAACGGCATGTTCTACGACGCGAACGGCGGCCGGTCCCAGTCGGCCCGGGCCTTCGCCGACTACATCGACAGCTTCGCCAGCCCCTGGGTGGGAGCGTTTTTCGATCTCGGCAATCACGCCCGCTACGGAGACGTGGCCACGTGGGTGCGCGAACTCGGGCCGCGGATCGTGAAACTCGACATCAAGGGCTACTCCAACGCCAAGGCCGACGCGGACGGCCCGGCGAAGGGCTTCGTGGACATCACGGCCGGCGACATCGACTGGGCCACCGTCCGCGCCGCCCTGCGCGAGATCGGTTTTACGGGATGGGTTTCCGCCGAGGTGGGCGGTGGCGACGTCGCCCGGCTGCGGATCGTGCTCGACCAGATGAAGCAGGCCCTGGTGGGCTGATCGCGATTTTTCTCCCGGAGGCGTTGACGATGAATCATGCGGAGAATGCCGGCGCGGATCGGCCCACACGCCGATCGATCTTGAGCGCCGGTGCCGCGGCCTCGTTCGCGGCGGGCGCCATGGTGCATTCCTCGTCGGCCGCGGCCCAGTCCGCGCGGGAACTCCGGCTGGCCGTCGTCGGCTGCGGTGGCCGAGGAACCGGGGCCATCAACGATTCGCTGTCGATCAACGAGGGCGTGAAGCTCGTCGCGGTCGCCGACCTCTATGAGTCGAGGTGCGCCGGGCTCGTCAAGGCGATGGCCAAGGTCCATCCCGACAAGGTGGCCGTCGAAGCGAGTGCCATGCATGGCGGACTCGACGGCTGCAAGAGGGTGTTCGACGATCCGCGGGTGGATGTCGTGCTCCTGGCCACGTCCCCCGGATTCCGGCCGGCCACCGTTCGGGCCGCCGTCGAGGCGGGCAAGCACGTCTTCGCCGAGAAGCCGGCCTGCGTCGATGCGATCGGCTATCGGACCTGCCTCGCGGCGCACGACATGGCCGTGGCCAAGGGCACGGCGATCGTCACCGGCACGCAGTACCGCCGGCAGGTGAACTACGTCGGCGCGGTTGAGCGCATCCGTGCCGGCGCGATCGGCGACGTGGTCGCCGTGACCACCCGCTACTGCTCCGGCGGCATCTGGTACAGGCCGCGGCAGGAGGGGATGAGCGACGTGGAATACCAGCTCGAAAACTGGATGCATTTCATCTGGCTGTGCGGCGACCAGATCGTCGAGCAGGCCGTCCACAATCTCGACACCGTCAACTGGCTCATGGGGGCCAACCCGGTGTCTGCGTTCGCCTCGGGAGGTCGGTTCACGCGGCCGGCCGACAGCGAGATGTGGGACAGCACGAGCGTGGAGTACGAGTACCCCGGCAGCCGGATCGTTTCCTTCGCGTGCCGCCAGATCCCCGGTGCGGCCTCGGAGAACAGCACCACGGTGTACGGCACGAAGGGCATCTGTCATATCGGCGCGATGAGCAGCGGCTCCCGCATCGTCGATCGCGGCGGTGGCACGACGTGGGAGATGGCGGGCAGCATCGCCGACGCCTACAAGCAGGAGCACAAGGATCTGATCGATTCGATCCGGCCCGATCGGCCGCGCGTGGAACTGCGGCAAACGGCCGACAGTTCGATGGTCGCCGTTCTCGGGCGCGTGGCGGCCTACACCGGCAAGCGGGTGACCTGGGACTTCATGACGACGCAATCGCAGCTCGACCTGTTTCCCAAGGATCTTTCCTGGACGGGATCGCTGCCGGCTCCCGCGCATGCCATCCCGGGCAGGACGAAGTTGATCTGAACGGCACGGAACGAAGGACTGGAGCGACCATGAGCACGACAGCCCGCGGCGACGAACGCCGCCCCGAATCGTCCCCGATCTACCGCGGTCCCCTCCCGCACGTGCAGGCCGTGGAACGCGTGCCGGTGACGGTCTACGCCCAGCCCGCTGACGCCAGCCGTGCCGTGGCCCGCGAGATCGTCGATCTCGTGCAGTCGCGGGCGGCGGCCGGAAAGAAGACCGTTCTCGGGCTGGCGACGGGCAGCACGCCGGTGGGCGTATACGACGAACTGATCCGCCTTCATCGGGAGGAGGGCGTGTCGTTCAGGTCGGTCGTCACGTTCAATCTCGACGAGTACTGGCCGATGCAGCCGGATGCCCTGCAGAGCTACCACCGCTTCATGCGGGAGCATCTCTTCGACCACATCGACATCCCCGCCGCGAACATCCACATCCCTGACGGCACGCTCTCCCGGGATGATGTGGCGGCGGCCTGCGCCCGCTACGAGGAGCAGATCCGCGATGCCGGCGGCATCGACCTGCAGCTGCTGGGCATCGGCCGCACCGGACACATCGGCTTCAACGAACCGGGCAGCGCGCTCGAGAGCCGTACGCGGCTGATCACGCTCGACGGGGTGACCCGGGCCGACGCCGCCAGCGACTTTTTCGGCGAATGGAACGTGCCCCGCCAGGCGATCACGATGGGCGTGGGTTCGATCCTCGATGCCCGGCGGGTGGTGCTGCTGGCCTTCGGCGAGCACAAGGCGTCGATCGTGCGCAAGGCGGTGGAGGAGCCGGCCTGTAGCCACGTCACGGCCAGCGCGCTCCAACAGCATGCCGATGCCCGGTTCGTACTGGATGCGGCCGCCTCCTCGAAGCTGACGCGTTTCGAGTCGCCATGGCGGGTCGGGCCGCTCGACACGCTCGGGATGGCTTGGACGACGGAGCTCGTCCGGAAGGCCGTCATCTGGCTGGCCCTCCGGCTCGAAAAGCCGATCCTCAAGCTCACCGACGAGGACTACAACGAGCATGGGCTCCAGGATCTGCTCTCCAACCGCGGGCGGGCCTACGACCTGAATATCGAGGTGTTTCGCGGTATGCAGGACACCATCACGGGCTGGCCGGCCGGCAAGCCGGGGGCGGTGCGGCGGGTGCGGGCCGCCGCGGCGGCCGCGGGGGAACATTTTCCGCAACGGGTCGTGATCTTCAGCCCCCATCCCGACGACGACGTCATCAGCATGGGGGGCACGCTCATCCGTCTCTGCGAGCAGGGGCACGAGGTGCACGTCGCCTACCAGACCAGCGGCAACATCGCCGTATGGGACGAATCGGCCGACCGACACGTGGATTTCGTCGAGGAGTTCTGCCAGGCGTTCGAAGTCGGTGCCAAGGTGGGGGGGATCGCCGACCGCATCCGGGCGTTCCTCCGGGCGAAGACGGCCGGCGAGGTCGATCTCCCCGAACTCCAGACGGTGAAGGGTTTGATTCGACGGACCGAAGCGCGGGCCGGCGCCCGCTACTCGGGTGTGAAGTCGGACCGCATCCACTTCCTCGATCTGCCGTTTTACGAGAGGGGCCGGGTGCGCAAACAGCCGTTCGGTCTCGAGGATATCGCCATCACGGCCCGGGTCCTGGACGAGGTGCAGCCGCATCAGGTGTATGCGGCGGGCGATCTCTCCGATCCGCACGGCACGCACCGCGTCTGCCTGACGTCCGTCATCGCCGCGCTCCAGCAGCTGGCCGACCGCCCGTGGACGCGGCATTGCGAACTCTGGCTCTACCGCGGTGCCTGGCAGGAGTGGGAGCCGCACGAGATCGACATGGCGGTGCCGCTCTCGCCCGACGAGGTGGAGCGGAAG
>CAZONY010000245.1:0-4235 GCA_964581215.1 uncultured Chitinophagaceae bacterium
GAACATCTCGTCGAGTGCGCCGAAGTCGCCGGGACAGAGCACGACCGCGGCGGACCCGAGAATGAAGTGAAACTTCCGCAGCGCGAAGTACTTGAACTGGAAGCAGAGTTCGGGCGTGATGAACGGGTTGGGCTGCTGCTCGGCGGGGAGTTTGATGTTGAGCCCGATCGACTTGCAGCCCACGTCGAAGGCCCCCCGGTTGGCCGCCTCCATGAGGCCGGGGCCGCCGCCGGTCACGATCACGTACTTCCGCTCCTCCTCGCACTGGTTGTCGATCGACACCAGGCGGGCGAACTCGCGGGCGGCGTCGTAGTAGCGGCTCATGGCCAGAAGCCGCTCGCTCCGCTCGACCTCCCGCCGCAGCGGGCCATCGCCCGGTGCCGCCGCCGCGGCCCGCCGGGCCTCCGACAGACGCCGCTCCGCCGCCGGCCGATCGACGATCTGCGTGCCCCCGAACACGATGACGGTGCTGGTGATGTTGTCGGCGAGGAGGGCGAGCTCCGGCTTGCCGAGCTCCAACAGCATCCGCACACCCCGCATCTCCACGCGGTCCAGGAGGGCTCGGTCGTCCTGGGCCAGGCTGTAGCTGGGGGCGGAGAGGATCCGCTCCATGTTTTCCGCCACCAGCGCCACGTCGTCACCGAGGACGGTGTCGGGCAGGATGTCGCAGGCCTTGGGCCGCGAGGCGGATGAATTCTGCGCAGAAGTGCGTTTGGCCATGGGAATTACGAGGTGAGGTCCACCGTTTCTCCGAGCTTGGGGATCTGCACGGTCCACCCGCGGGTCTCCCGCAGAAACTCTGCCATGCCGGCCGCGGCACGGGGCTCGCCATGGACCAGAAACGTCCGCGCGGGGGCGGGCATGGCGGCCAGCCAACGGCCAATCTCGTTGCGATCGGCATGACCGGACAGGCCATCGACGCGACGGATCGCCGCCCGCACGGGAATGTCGCGGCCGTGGATCCGCAGTTCGCGGGCCCCGTCGATGAGGGCCCGCCCCCGCGTGCCCACCGCCTGGAAGCCGGCCACGAGCACGGTGGTCTGCGGGTCGGGCAGCCGCTGCACCAGGTGGTGGAGGATCCGACCGCCATTCATCATCCCGCTGGAGGCGATGATCACGCCCGGGCCCTCGTGGGCGTTGATGGCCTTCGACTCGGCGGCGGTTTTGGCCAGCCGTGCGAAGGGCGCCGCCAGCGCCTCGTCCACCCCCTCGCGCCGCGCCTCGCTGAAGTCGTGCTCGCCGGCGTGGCGACGGTACACCTCCGTGGCCTCCACGGCCATCGGTGAATCGACCCACACCGGCACCGCAGGCAGCCGGTTGGCGGCCATCAGCGTCCGCAACAGATACACCAGCTGCTGGGCGCGGCCGACGGCGAACGAGGCCACGAGCATCATCCCACCACGGCCGATCGCCTCCTTCGTCACCGCCTCGAGCTCGTCGAGGGGCCGGCTGGGGGGATGATCGCGATCGCCATACGTGCTCTCGCAGACGAGGTAGTCACAGGCGGGCGGGGCGACCGGATCGTGAAGCAACGGGGCATCGTAGCGGCCGACATCACCCGAAAAGAGCAGCCGCCGGGTGCCCGTCGCGGCCGTCGCCTCGACCTCCACGAAGGAACTGCCGAGCATGTGTCCGGCGTCGTGGAACCGGCACCGGACGCCCGGCGCGGGCTCGACCCACCTGCCCCGTTCCACGTCCTTCACGAGCCGGAGCGTGCGATCGACGTCCCGCTCCTCGTAGAGGGGCAGCGCGGGGCGGTGGCGGGAGTAGCCCTTCCGGTTGGCATAGGCGGCATCCTCGGCCTGGCACTTGGCCGAGTCGTAGAGCAGCAACCCGAGCAGATCGGCGGCGGCGGGGGCCGTGAAGATGGTGCCGCGGAATCCCGTGCGGACCAGCCGAGGCAGCCAGCCTGAATGATCGATATGGGCATGGGTGAGCACGACGGCGTCGATCGAATCGGGGGGCACCGGAAACGGCTCCCAATTCCGCTCCCGGAGCTGCTTCTCTCCCTGGAACAGCCCGCAGTCGAAGAGCACGCGGCGGCCATCGACCTCGAGGAGATGCCGCGAGCCGGAAACCATCCCCGCCGCGCCGAGAAACCGTAACTGGATCATTCAGGCTGTGCTCCCTTGCCTCTCGGGCCCGTCGAGCCGGCCAGGAGCAGTTCGCCGGCATCGATCGCCAGCGATTCCAGCCGCCAGCCGCGGGCCTTGCCATCGTAGGTCACCGGTGGAGAAACGACCAACACCGTGGTTCCCTCGACCCGTCGCAGGTCGGTGGCGAAACCGGCTCGCGAAAGCCGCGTCGCGATCTGCCGGAGCATCGCCTCCCGGGGCACCGGGATGCCTCCGATACCCGCCGCCGAGATCCGCAGCCCCACCTGATCCACTCCCTTCAGCCACACCTCGACGTCGGCCCACGCCACGGCCGCGAACGGCCCGACCGCGGCACGCGTCCCGATCTGCAGTCGGTGCGGCTGGAAGGCCACGCGGGGCGCCGAGATTCCACGCGGCAGGAGCTCGCGATGGTTGCGCGGGAGGCTGGTGGCCAACCATGCATTCAGCTCCCGGTCGGAGATTACCCCCTCCCATGCGCCGGTCCGGCTGACCGCCGCATGCAGCGCGGAGGCTCTCGACACCATCCGTCGAGCGAGCGGATCGAGCGCCGCCGCATCCTGCGCCGCGACCGCCGTACGGTAGAAGGCTGGCTCCTGCCGTAGGAATGCCACGGCCGCCAGCAGCGGCCCGCCGATGCTCACCGCGGCGATCGCGACCAGCCGCCAATGACCGCGGGAGCCTGTCCCGCAACGACCGCGGGAGCCCGCCCCGGGCAGGGGCTCATCCGCGGCGTGGCTTGGCGGCTCCCGCTCCATCGCGGCATCACCCGGCGAAGCCGAGCACCCGCGGCAGCGACAACGGCAGGGCGTTGGTCAGGGTGAGCTCCACGTCGTCCGCCGTCTCGTCATCCAGTTCATCCCGCAGCACCCGCACGTTCGGCGGGGCCTCGATCCCGATTCGCACCTTGTCGCCGCTGACCCGCACGACCGTCACGACCACCGAATCACCGACGCGAATCCGTTCGTTCTGCTTGCGGGAGAGAACCAGCATGAGAGCCTCCTTGATGAATGGGGTGGATGAATATGGCAGCGCACGTGTACGTCTGTCAACCTTTTGTCCGGCGGCATGTCCGACACGGCTGCGGGTTGGAGAAGATGTGAGCCACAGGAAACATCGTCCGGTCGGGAAGACTTTCTTGGGGGCGCCCCCGCCGACTCCGCCGGCGCTTGATGTGCCGACGGCGCATACCTGCGGAGCGATGCGTCAAGGTTCCGCGACCGGCCCGCTGCCCCGCGGCTCAGGAGCCGCCATGGGCGGCCGTTGCCGCGCCCCGACGGCGGACGAATTCGTCGAGTTCGACGCTCTCCGCCACCCCCAGTCGCGCAGCGGCGGCGCCGATCCTCCCCCGATCGCCGTCGATGAGCTGCGGGTGCACCCTGTGGACGCTGCGCAGCACGCTGCCGCCTCCGGGCATCAGCGGGAGCTTCGCCCCGATCTCCAGACGAACGGCCGACGGAATTCCACCGGCGGCTTCCACCCGGCGGTTGATGGCGAGGCGTGGAAACGGCGGGATGCCTCCCGGCTGGAGAAGCGCCTTCAAGAGGATCGCCGTGTCGGCAAAGCGACGGTAGGCCGCGGCTGCGGCGTCGCCGTGCACCGTCGTAAAGTCGACCGCGTACCGCACGCGGGGGCCGGACAATTCCACGCGGTCATCGCCGACGACGAGCGACTCGCCCACGTCGGGGCCGCCCGCCCAGCGAATGAGCGGATCTTCAGACTGCCGAGCCCACTTGGCCAGCGACACGTTGAGCCGATCGAGGCGGATCGTGCGGATTTCCGTCTTCAGGCCCTGTCGGCTGTCGAGCACGACCACCCGCTCCCGGGCAGGATCATGCAGGATGACCTCGCCGACCACGACAGGATCGTTCGGATCCGGGTCGAGAAAATCCCACGCGATGCCGTTCTCGACGAGCGTGAGGCTGCGGGCCACAGGAGCGTCATCGTCATCGACGAACACCTCGCTCTCGACGCGCAACTCGACGGCGTCGTCCGCGGCCCCGGCAACGCCGACGAGCGACAGGCACAGCGCCAGCCACGGTAACGACGACGAGGGCAGCGGGGCCGTTGGCATCGCCGGAGAGGCTAGCAGGCCACCCATCCCGGCCATAGGCCGAAAAC
>CAZONY010000246.1:0-4233 GCA_964581215.1 uncultured Chitinophagaceae bacterium
CGAGGATGCGGTCTCGGGCGTTCATCGGCGATTCCTCCACCATTCCTTGAAACTCTCGCCGGCGACCGGTGGCAGGTCGCGCGTCCGGGTCCATGATTGCACGGGGTCCAGCGGGGTGCCCTGCAGGCGCTTCCGGAGCGGTTCCACGATGCGGCCCACCTCCTGGGCGAACTGGTAGAGCGCCGGCGTGTTGACCACGAAGGCATGGGCCCGCCAGGCCAGGCGCTCGATCCACGACGGTGCATCGCTGACGGCATTGCGCCGGTTCTGGAGCAGGTGGTGGTGGAGGTCGATCTTCACCGGGCAGGCCTCGGTGCAGGCTCCGCACAGCGACGAGGCGTTGCTCAGGTGCTTCCAGTCCTGAAGGCCCCGCAGGTGCGGCGTGATGACGCTGCCCACCGGGCCGCTGTAGGTGGTGCCGTAGGTGTGCCCGCCGACGTTGCGGAAGATCGGGCAGACGTTCAGGCAGGCGCCGCAGCGGATGCAGTGCAGGGCGTCGCGCTGCTCGGGGTCGGCGAGAATCGCCGTCCGCTGGTTGTCGAGGAGCACCAGGTGCATCTCCTCGGGCCCGTCGCACTCCCCCTCCCGCCGCGGGCCGGCGTAGAGCGTGTTGTAGCAGGTCATCGGCTGCCCGGCCCCCGCCGTGGCGAGCATCGGCAGCAGCACGGCAAGATCGTCGAGCCGCTCCACCACCTTCTCGATGCCCGCGATGGCGATGTGAACGCGGGGCAGCGCGGCGGTCAGCCGGGCGTTGCCTTCGTTTTCCGTGATCGAGATCTGGCCCGTCTCGGCGACGAGAAAGTTGGCGCCGGTGATTCCCACGTCGGCATCGACGTAGAGCCTCCGCATGTGCCGGCGGGCGATCATCGTCAGCTCCTCGGGGCTGTCGGTCGGCGGCGTGCCGAGGTGTTTGCCGAAGAGGTCGCTGATCTCGTCGCGGCGGACGTGCATGCAGGGGAAGACGAAGTGGTAGGGAGGCTCGCCCCGCAGTTGCTGGATGAACTCGCCGAGGTCGCTCTCCACCACGCCGTAGCCGTCGCGCTCCATGGCGGCATTGAGATGGATCTCCTCGCTCGTCATGCACTTGCTCTTGATGACCGCGCGGGCCTTGGCGGCCCGCAGCAGGTCGAGCACGATGCTCCGGGCCTCCTCGGCGTCGCGGGCCCAGTGCACCTTCCCCCCGTTGGCCTCGAAATTCGCCGTGAACCGGGGGAGCAGTTCGTCGAGCCGGTTGACGGCCGACCACTTGGCCAGGCTGGCCGCGTCGCGGGCCTGCTCCCAGTCGCGATAGCGGGCCTTTTGGGAGTCGCGGCTGGTGTAATAGCCCCCCAACGCCCGGCGGACGAACGACCGGTGGCCGGCGTCCCGCACGTGCTCGGCCGCGTCGTGGAGAAACTTTTTCTTGGCCAGATGGGGCGATTCGGACACGTCGACGATCATGAGGGTATGATAGTGGAGATCGAACGGGCCGCGAACGAAAGGTTTCGATGCTGCCGGCAGGCGTGGTGGAGCGGTTGATCTGGCTCGGGGGGCTGTGGCTGGTGCTGGCCGTGGCCTGGGCCGCAGCCTGCATGTGGGTGGAGCGGGATGCCCAGCGGGTGTTCGGCAAGGCGACGCCGTGGACGCTCGGCTTCGTCGCCATCGGAACTCTCTTGCTCCTAGGGAGCTACCTGTGGGGATTCGCCACGCTGCCGCTGTTCGCGATCCTCATCCCGGGCGCTGTCCAGGGCTACGTGATCGTCCGTGACCGGCGGATGCCCGAGACGGAGCGGATCATGAGCCGCCACTTCGTCGAGAAGGTGGCCCTCGCCGCGTCCGACGCCATCGGCCTGGGTGACACGGTCAACGGCTGGTTCCAGAAGAAGGAAGCGGAGCGGCAGGCCGCCCCGCGGATCCAGCTGGTGAAGAAGGACGGCCGGCCGATCGATTCCAAGGGCAAGGATATCGACAAGGAGACGTCGAAGGCGGTGAAGGCGCTCGAGGACTTGTTCATGAAGGCCATCGACCTGCGGGCCACCGACATCCACATCGACCCGAAGGAAAGCGGCGAGCTGCAGGTCCGCTGCCGCGTGGATGGCATCATGGGCATCCTGGCGACCTTCCACGACGGCGAGGGCCGCGGGCTCGTGTCGGCCCTCAAGGTGCTCGGCGACATGGATATCGCCGAGCGGCGTCGGCCGCAGGACGGCACCTTCGCGGTGATGACCAATGCCAAGCGGTTCGACGTGCGGGCCGCCACCGGGCCGACGAACTTCGGCGAAAAGATGGTACTGCGGCTCCTCGATGCCGACGGGGGCGTCGTCAAGGCGGGGGTCAAGTCGCTCGGCATGCGGGAGACGGTGCAGAAATCGCTCGAGTCGATCATCCACCAGCCGCACGGCATGCTGATCGTCTGCGGCCCCACGGGCTCGGGCAAGACGACGACGCTCTACACGGCGCTGGGCGAGATCGACACGCTGTCCCGCAACATCGTCACGATCGAGGACCCGATCGAATACCGGCTCGACAACATCTCGCAGACGGCCGTCAACAACGCCGCCGAACTGACGTTCGCGAAGATCCTCCGGTCGGTGCTGCGGCAGGATCCGGACGTGATCCTCGTCGGCGAGATTCGCGACAAGGAAACGGCCGAGATCGCCATGCAGGCGGCCCTCACCGGGCACTTCGTCTTCACGACGCTCCACGCCAACGACACGGCCACGACCGTCACCCGGCTGCTCGACATCGGGATCGACTCCTCGCTGATCCAGTCGGCCGTCACGGCCGTACTCGCCCAGCGTCTGGTGCGGGTGCTCTGCCAGGAGTGCAAGGAGGCGGTGGAGCTGTCGGCGGAGATGAAGCAGAAGCTGAACCTGCCGGCCGGTGAGCCGGTGAAGGTATTCAAGCCGAAGGGCTGCCCGGCCTGCCACGGCACCGGCTACAAGGGCCGCACCGGGATCCACGAACTGCTCGTGTTCGACAAGGCGATCCGGGAACTGATCGTCGGCAGCCCGTCGATCGAGGCGATCCGGGCCGCCGCCCGCAAGGCGGGGATGCGGACGCTCCGGGAGGCGGGGCTGGCAAAAGTGCTGGCCGGCGTGACGTGCTTCGACGAGGTGGCGCGGGTGGCAAAATGACGGAACTGCTTTTCGGCATCGTCGTCCAGGCAGGCATCATGCAGCAGGCGGGCACGCTCGTCATGCTCGCGGCGGTGCTCGGCATGGCCGCCTTCGGCTTCCAGAATGGCTGGTTTCTGTCGGTGCTCTACGGTCTGGCCGGCCTCGCGACGCTCCTCATGTCGCTCGGCCTCGGGGAGGGGGTGGCGAGCCTGCTGGCCGCGGTGGACGTGCCCGCGGACTATGCCCTGCCGGTGAGCGTCGGCCTGCTGGCCCTGGTTGGAGCCGCCGGCGCGCGGGTGGCGATCGGGGCCGCGGTGCCGGAGGGCACACTGCGGTTTTCGCCGCTGATCGACATGGTGGGGGGCGTGCTCATGGGGGCCCTCGCCGGCCTGATCCTGGGCGGGACGGCGCTGGTCGTGCTGGACGTGATGCCGATCCCGGACCCGTATCGGATCGGTGTCTCGCCGACCCGCAACGACGTCGGGGCGACCATGCTCCGCACGCTCGCCCGGTTCGTCGTGCCCGACGCTGAAGCCCGGCAGCTGCTCCTCGACGGGGAGCCGCCGGTGGCCGACGGGAAGGAGGGAGGGCCCGTGAGCAGCGAGCCCTTCGTGGATGCCAATGGCAACGGTGTCTTCGATGGCGATGGCGAGGCCGCGGAGCGGCACCTCGATCACGACGGCAGCGGCGATTTCACGCATCGGGTGCCGTTCGTGGATGCGAATGGAAACGGCATGCGGGACATCGGCCTGCTCGAGCGGTATCGGCTGGGCGACTGGCAGAAGATGCGGGTGATGTATCATCCGACGATCACGTCGTCGGCCCTCATCGAACTGCCCGCGCTCCTGAAGGAGGGGCAGGAGGTGTACAAGGCGACCGCGACCGACCTCGATCCCGGGGACACGATCAAACTCTCGCTGCGCGAGCCCCCCCCCGAGGCCGCCGCCGCGGGGTATACCCTCGCGCTCGACGCAGCGTCTGGGTCCGTCACCATGACCGGCGTCGATCGGTTCATGCGCGACGGCAAGCCGGCCACGATCGTCGTGGTGGCCACCGACACGCACGGGCTCACCGACGAAAAGACCGTGACGATCAAATACCGCGGCCCGAAGCCGCGGGAGTAGGGCGGCTGACG
>CAZONY010000247.1:0-4229 GCA_964581215.1 uncultured Chitinophagaceae bacterium
AGCGTTGGGCGTATCCTCGCCCGCGACGCGACTTTTGCCGCCCCCGAGCCGGCGAGACACGGAGGCCGGATGCGCTCGCTTAATACCGGATTGCCAGGCCGGCGTCGGAGAAGAAGTTGGCGGCGTCGCGGGTGAGGCCCCAGCCGATGCGGAGGCCGAGTTCGACGTTCTTGGCGAGGATGAGATGCGTGCCGGGGCTGAAGAAGGGCCGGTTCGTGTTGTCGACGAGGCCCTCCGTGAACGTGCCGAAGTATTCGGCGTGCACCTCCCAGCGGGCGGTGACGGGCAGTCGCAGCACCACCGACGGCCCCCAGCGGCTGAACCAGTCCGCGTTGCCTTCGGCGTAGGCATACCGCAGTGCCGCGTCGCACCGCCAGCCGGCGGGCAGCTCCCAGCCAAACACGGCCGTCGCCACCGGCTCGGTGCCGAAATCCTCGCCATACATCGGCGTCGTCGCCTCCACGATCAGGCAGCTGTCCGGCACGAGCCCGTCCTGTCGCGTGGTCGCCAGCTTGAAGCCGTAGAGGAAGTTCGACTCGTAGAGCGAGGAGCCTCCCGCCGGGAGTTCGCCCGCCTCGACGCTGGTCACGACGTTGCCCTGCGAGCCGACGGAGTAGTTCACGCCCAGCCGCCATTCGAACCACTCGCTCCGCCCGATCCGGCAGATCAGCTCGGGGTAGTTGTTCGTGGGCAGGCCCTGCCGATTGTCGATGTACACGTGCGACATTTCGGTGAGCGTCGTTCCCGGATCGACGCAGAACGTCGATGGTGTGAACGCGTCGCGATCGGTGTGCAGTTCGATCGGCTCGGCGGCGGAAGCCGGGGATGGGGCCGTGCCGAGGCCGAGCATCGCGATGCATGCGATGCCGAACGCCTGCCAGGGTGAAGAGCGGCGTCGTTGCATGGAGCATTCGTCGGCGTCAGGGCGGCCGCGCGGCCCGTTTCGGCGGCGGAACCGGAACGCCCTCCCGGCGTCGCCCAGGTCGCCCAGTTTGTGCAGCGCCGCGAGCAGGATGCGTCGGATATTCAAACCTCGCCGCCGGTGGGTAGGCTGACGCCATGAAACCTCTTCCCCGATTCTCCTTCGGCGTGGGCGACCGCTTCGCCCACGAGGCCGAGGCCCAGTTGGCGGCGTTCGAGCGGCTGGCGGCCGCCGGGGTGGTCGTCGCCCCGGTGTGGAACAAGTCCAACCGCGAGCATTCCTTCATCGGCAGCGAGCCGGCGAGCGTGCTGGCGGCCGCGGCCGCGGCCGTGGCAGCGCGCCGGTGGCCGCACCCCTGGTTCGTCGATGCCGACCACATCCGGCTCGACACGGTCGATCGGTTTCTCGAGTCGAGCGACTTCTTCACGATCGACGTGGCCGACAGCATCGGCCGGCCGGCGGCCGACGCCGACGTGCGGGCGTTCGTGGCCCGCCATCCGGAACTGGCCAAGCCCATTTCCATCCCGGGGATCACCAAGGTGATCCGGATGTCGGAGGACGGGCTGACGACGATCGCCCGGAAATACCTGCTCGCCTGCCGTGAGGCCGGGGAGATATCCCGGCATATCCACGCCCGGCGCGGCGACGGCATCGTGATCGAAGTGAGCATGGACGAGACCGACCAGCCGCAGACACCGCCGCAGCTTCTGGTCATCCTCGCCCTGCTGGCCGAGGAGGGGATTCCGCTCCAGACGATCGCCCCCAAGTTCACCGGACGGTTCAACAAGGGCGTGGACTACGTCGGCGACCTGGCGCAATTCGAACAGGAGTTTTCCGACGACGTGGCCGTGTGCGGATTCGCGGCGCGGCAGTATGGATTGCCGGAGTCGCTCAAGCTCTCGGTGCATTCGGGGAGCGACAAGTTCTCGCTCTACCCGGTGATCCGCCGCGTGCTCGCGGCCTCGGGTGCCGGCGTGCACCTGAAGACGGCCGGCACCACGTGGCTCGAGGAAGTGATCGGCCTGGCGGAGGCGGGGGGCGACGGGCTCGACCTGGCCCGGGAGATCTATGCCTACGCCCTCGGCCACGTCGATGAGTTCTGCGCACCGTACGCGTCGGTGATCGACATCGACCGGTCGCGGCTGCCGGCAACGGAGGAGGTGCAGGGCTGGACCGGGCCGGAGTTCGCCGCGGCGATCCGCCACGTGCCGACCCATCCCGCCTTCAACCCCAGCCTGCGGCAGCTGCTGCACGTCTCGTTCAAGGTGGCGGCCAAGCACGGCTCGCGGTACACCGACCTGCTCCGGGCCAATCGCGAGATCGTCGGCAGGCAGGTGACCGACAATCTCTACGAGCGGCACATGAAGCCGCTGTTTCTGCCGCAATGAAGTCCGCCGTCACGATCTGCCTCGTGCCCGAAGCCCGCCAGGGCCCGTTCGTATTTCACGACGGTCTCGAGGCGGGCTGCCGGGCGGCCGCGGAGCTGGGCTTCGACGCCGTCGAGGTGTTTCCCGGGTCCGCCGCCGACATCTCGGGGGATGGGCTCGAGCGGGTGCTGGCCGGCCATGGGCTCGGGCTCGCCGCGGTGGGCACGGGGGCGGGCTGGGTGAAGCACAAGCTGCACCTGTGCCATCCCGATGCCGAGGTGCGGCGGCGGGCCTGCGACTTCATCGCCGCGATCATCGACGTGGCCGGGGCGCTCGGGGCCCCGGCGATCATCGGCTCCATGCAGGGCCGGACCTCGGAGGGCGTGCCTCACGAATCGGCCCTGACGATGCTCGCCGACGCCCTGGGCGTGCTCGGCGCGCGGGCCGGCCGTCACGGCCAGGTGCTTCTCTACGAGCCGCTCAATCGCTACGAGACGGATCTCTTCAACATCCAGGCAAAGGCGGCCGGCTTTCTCGCGCACCACGGTCTTCGCGACGTGCAGCTCTTGTGCGATCTCTTTCACATGAACATCGAAGAGGCCGACGTCGCGGCCGCCATCGTCGCCGTGGGAGGACGCGTGGGGCACGTCCACTGGGCCGATTCCAACCGCCGGGCGATCGGCATGGGGCACACCGATCCGCGGCCGATCCTGGACGCCCTGCGATCCATCGGCTACACCGGCTTTCTGTCCGCCGAGATCGTTCCGCTGCCGACGCCGCTCGAGGCGGCGCGGCAGACCATCGAGAGCGTCCGGGCGTTCGTGTCCCCGAGGTGATTCCCATGCTCAACGGCCCCCTGCTCCATCCCGACATCCTCCGCGTGCTCGCCCGATCCGGGCACCACTCCAGCGTCCTGATCGCCGACGGCAACTATCCGGCCACCAACAAGCGCGGCCCGCGGGCCGAGCTGGTGTCTCTCCAGCTGATGCCGGGCGTGCCCACCGTGGCCCAGGTTCTGGAGGCGATCCTCGGGGCGGTGCGGATCGACGCGGTCAACACGATGGGCGTCGATCGCGCCGATTCGTATGCCGCCGCCACGCCGGGCGACCCGCCCGTGTGGGAGACCTACCGCCGGATCCTGGCGGCGTCGGGCTCGCCATGCTCGCTGGAGCCAATCGTGAAGTGGGAGTTTTACAAGGCCGTGGCCTCGGAAGACCACGTGCTCACCATCCAGACCGCCGACACCGCACCCTGGGCGAATCTGCTGCTGTCCATCGGGTGCAGGACGTTCACCACATCATGAAGACACGCCCGCTGGGAAACACCGGCCTCTCCGTGCCGGTCTTGTCGTTCGGGGCCTCGTCCCTGGGGCAGGAATTTCGCTCGATCACGCTCGACGAGGCGTTGGGCAGCGTGCGGGCGGCCCTCGACGGCGGCATGAACCTCATCGACACGAGCCCCTTCTACGGCCGCGGCATGAGCGAGGTGCTGTTGGGCATCGCGCTCAAGGGCGTGCCGCGCGACACCTACCAGCTCTGCACGAAGCTCGGCCGCTACTCGCTCGAGCACTTCGACTTTTCGGCCAAGCGGGTGGCGGAAAGCGTGGACGTGTCGCTCCATCGGCTCGGCACCGACCACCTCGACATCATCCTCTGCCACGACATCGAGTTCGTGCCGATGCAGCAGATCGTGGACGAGACGCTGCCGGCCCTGCGGAAGATCCAGCGGGCGGGGAAGGTGCGATGCATCGGGTTCAGCGGCTATCCGCAGAAGATCTTCCGGTTCATCTGCGACCAGGCCGACGTCGATTGCGTGCTCAACTACAACCAATACACGCTGCAGAACACCCGCTTTGCCGACGAAACGGTCCCCTTCCTGAAGGCGAAGGGGATCGGCGTCATGAATGCCGGCCCGTTCAGCGCCCGCCTGCTCACCGACGC
>CAZONY010000248.1:0-4216 GCA_964581215.1 uncultured Chitinophagaceae bacterium
GCCGCCGGCGCCTTCGAGATGAGCCCGGGCGGCCGGCTCCACGTGCTCGAGGGCGTGGTGATGTGCACGAACCTGGAGACGCCCTGGGGGCCGTTTCGCAACCGCGACGCCTCGGGCTGTTTCGTCATCGATCCGCGGACCTGGAAGGTTCGCCATTTTCAGACGCCCGGCCACGGGAATCCCTGGTGCTACGTGTTTGACGAGTGGGGCCAGGGCATCGTCGGCGACGGCACCAACGGATCCCAGCACTGGGACACGCCCCTCTCGGGCGCCCAGTACGTCGGTCGCAAGGGCATGGACCCCGTCTTCAATAACGAGGAGCTGCGGCCGGTCGTGGGCAACGAGTTTCTGCGGACGCGGCAGTTTCCCGACGACGTGCAGGACCAGTTCACGTACGCCTGCGTGATCAACATGAACGGCCTGCCCCGGTGGCGCATCTCCGCCGACGGCGGCGGCTTCAAGGGCGAGCGCGTCCGCCACGACCCGGCCGACCCGCAGACGGCCTTCGACCTTCTCAAGAGCACCGACAAGCACTTCCGGCCGGTCGATCCGCAGATCGGGCCCGATGGCGCCCTGTGGTTTGGCGACTGGGCCAACCCGCTCATCGGCCACGCGCAATACAGCCAGCGCGATCCCAACCGCGACCATGCGAAAGGCCGCATCTACCGGCTCGTGTGCACCGAGCGGCCGCTCGTCGAGCCCGCCACGCAGTCCGGCAAGACGGCAGCCGAGGTGCTCGAGCAACTGAAGGCCCCCGAGTGGCGGACGCGCTACCGCGCCCGGGCCGACCTCCAGGCGCGGCCCCAGGCCGAGGTGCTCGCGGCGGCGGAGGCATGGCTCGCCGACGCGAGGCGATCGTCGCTGCCGCGGGAGGTCGTGGACCGGCTCGCGACCGAGGTGCTCTGGCTGCAGCAGAGCTTTCATGCGATCGATGAGGGGCTGCTCCGGGAACTGCTCGATGCCCGGACGCCCGAGGCGCGGGCCGCCGCGACCCGTGTCGTCGCCGATGAGCGAGGATGGATCGCCGACGCCGAAGGGCTGCTCGTCGCCCGGGCCACCGATCCGCACCCGCGGGTGCGGTGCGAGGCGGTTCGTGGCCTGAGCTTCTTTCCGTCGCCGCGGGCGATGAAGGGCGTCGTGGCGGCGGCCGACATCGCGCCGGCCGATCGCTTCGTGGACTACACCTGCGACGCGGCGCTCGGCGCCAACCTGGATGCCTGGCGGGACCTTCATACGGCGGGCGAGTTCGTGGCCCGCGGCACCCCCGCCGCCGCGATCGTGGAGGGCGTCCTTGGCTACGAGAAGAAGGCCAAGGAGATTCTGCCCCACCTCGAAGTGCTCACGAGCAAGTCGCCACAGACCGAAGCCGACCGCACCAAGGCGCTCCAGATGCTCGGCCGGATGCGGGGGGGCGACCCGGGCAACGGGAAGGCCGTGTTCAAGCGGCTCTGCATCGCCTGCCACAAGCTGGGCAACGACGGAGCCAACCTCGGGCCCGACATGGCCGGCGTCGGCACCCGGCTGAAACCCGCCAAGATCGTCGAGTCGATCGTCGATCCCAACGCCGAGGTGGCCGAGCAATACCTCTCCACGTCGGTCGTCACCAACGACGGCCGCAGCATCGTGGGCCTCGTCGTCGCGGAGACGCCCGAAGAGCTTGTGATCTTCGACGGCAAGGAACGGCGGAAGATCGCCGTGGCCGACATCGACGAGCGGACGAAGCTGCGGCAGAGCAGCATGCCCGACGGGCTCGCCGCGACGCTCGCGCCCCACGAGCTGCTCGACGTGATCACCTTCCTCAAGACCCTGCAGTAGCGCGGGGCCGGCCATCCGGCCGGAAACGCCTCGGCGTTGGCGGTTTCCTGCGGACTCCGTCGAGAACTCTGGGACTCGGGGCCGTCCGGCGGTACGCTGCGGAGGTTTTCTTCCTCGGAGGCACTCACTCCCATGAACATCTTTCAGGGCTGCATGCCCGCCTTGATGACCCCCTGCAGTGCCGGTGGGGAGCCGGATTTCAACGCCCTCGTGGCCACCGCCTCCGACCTCATCGCGACCGGCATGTCGGCGGTGATCTACTGCGGCTCGATGGGCGATTGGCCGTTGCTCACCGATGCCCAGCGGCAGGAGGGCGTGGCCCGGCTCGTCAAAGCCGGCGTGCCGGTGATCGTGGGCACCGGGGCGCAGAATCCCCGGATCGCGGCGGATCATGCCGCACACGCGCGGCGGGTCGGCGCCGCGGGGCTGATGGTGATCCCGAGGGTGCTGTCGCGTGGCATTTCACCGGCGGCCCAGCGGCATCACTTCGCCGGTATCCTCCGGGCGGCCGAGGGGCTGCCGGCGGTCATCTACAACAGTCCCTATTACGGCTTCGAGACCAAGGCCCCGCTCTTCTTCGACCTGCGGGCGGAGTTCCCTAATCTCATCGGCTTCAAGGAGTTTGGTGGTGCCGCGTCGCTCACCTATGCCGCCGAGCACATCACCAGCGGCCACCCCGATCTCTCGCTGATGGTGGGTGTCGATACGCAGGTCTTCCACGGAATCGTGAGGTGCGGCGCCGTGGGGGCGATCACCGGTGTCGGCAACGCCTTGCCGCGCGAGGTGCTGCGGCTCGTCACGCTCTGCCTCGCTGCGGCCGGGGGAGATGCGACGGCGCGCAGGCTGGCGGCCGAGTTGAACGAGGCGCTCGCGGTGCTCTCCACATTTGACGAGGGGCCCGACCTCGTTCTCTACTACAAGCATCTGATGGTGCTCGAGGGGCATGGGGCCTACACCCACCACATGAACCCCACCGACGCCCTCTCCCCGAGTCAGAAGGCGTTGCTCGAGGCCCAGTGGCGGCAGTTTCGCCGCTGGTGGGAGTCGTGGCCCGGAGCGTGAGGAAGCGAGGTGCGGCCGTGCTCGTCAGCATCTTCAACGACGTGATCGGTCCGGTGATGCGGGGGCCGTCGAGTTCCCACTGCGCGGCGGCCCTGCGGATCGGCCGCCTCGCCCGCGACCTCGTTGGCGGCACGCCGGAAAGCCTGCTCGTCGAGTTTGACCGGGCGGGTTCGCTTCCCACCACGCATGCGTCGCAGGGCTCCGACATGGGGCTCTTTGGCGGCCTGCTCGGCTGGGACGCCGCCGATCCCCGGCTCCCGCAGTCGGCGGCCGCGCTCGAGCAGGCAGGGACGACGATCCGCTTCGAGACCGTCGACGTGGGGGATCCGCACCCCAACACGTATCGCCTCACCGTGCGACGCGAGGGGAGGTCGCACACGCTGCGGGCCATTTCCACCGGCGGCGGCATGATCGAAGTGATCGACATCGACGGGTTTTCGGTGTCGATGCACGGCGACTATTGCGAGACGCTGATCTGGGCTGCCGACGAGCGGGCGGCCCGGGCCGTCGCCGAACGCATCGAGGCGTCCTTTTCGGCCGATGCCACGACCATCCACGCCTCCGCCGCCGGCTGTCTCGTGCAGGTGAGCGGGCAGGAGCCCGTGCCTGACGCCACGATCGCGTCGCTGCGCGGGGCGGGGCTGGCCGTGGCGGCCCGTTCGTTGTCTCCGGTGCTTCCGGTCCGTTCCCGCCGCGGCATGGCCGTGCCGTTCACGACGTGCACTGAGCTCCTGGCTGCCGATGCGGGGCGCGGCGAGCCGCTCTGGCGGCATGCGGTCGCCTACGAGATGGCCCGGGGCGGTCTCACCGAGCGGGAGGTGATCACGCGCATGGTCGAGATCGTGCGCATTCTCCGGAGATCGATCGCCGAGGGAATCGCCGGCACCGAGTACGCCGACCGTGTCCTGCCGGCCCAGGCCCCGGGGTTTGCGGCGGCCCTCGCGGCCGGGCGGCTCGTCGGCGGGGGATCGCTCAATCGCATCATTCTCGCGACGACGGCCCTCATGGAAGTGAAGAGTTCGATGGGTGTGATCGTGGCCGCGCCCACGGCTGGAGCGTGCGCTGCGCTTCCGGCGGCCGTGATTACGCTGGCCGAGGATCTTGGACTCGACGAAGAGGCGATGGCGCGGGGGTTGCTCGCGGCCGGGCTCATCGGCGTGTTCATCGCCTCGGCCTGGTCGTTCGCGGCGGAAGTGGGAGGCTGCCAGGCGGAAGGGGGATCGGCGGCATCCATGGCGGCGGCGGCGATCGTCACGCTCGCGGAGGGCACGTTGCCGCAGGCGGTGGGGGCGGCGTCGATGGCGATGCAGAGCATGATCGGCCTGATCTGCGATCCGGT
>CAZONY010000249.1:0-4214 GCA_964581215.1 uncultured Chitinophagaceae bacterium
CTGGATGCGGACCCGCAGGTCCCGCATCACCCCGGGCACCGGCAGCTCGATCGGCGGCTCCACCCGGGCCTCCGGAAACCGGGCCAGCCAACCGCGGACGGTTTCATTCATCCTGCCTTCCCAGAGCAGCACGCCGCCATCGCGCCGCATGCTGGCGTCGTTCACCCAGGGCGCCCAGGCGGCCTGCAGTTCGGGGTACACGTGCAAACGCTGCGGCCCGTACCACGCCGCGACACCCGCCAGCCACCAGTCACCACCGACGACCCGCAGCGGCCGATCTGAAACCTTCGCCCAACGGCGGTTGACTTCGGCGGCCAACTCGCGCCCCGGATACTGCACGCGGCGGGCCCGGCCGGTGACTTCACCGTGAAACGTCTTCGCGACACCGAAGCACGCGAGCAACACCACCCCCACCGCCAGGCACCGGCGAAAGAGCCGGCGAAACTCGAGGGAGGTGCCGATCGGCTCGACCACCAGCAGAAGGAGGAGACCGAAGAAGGTCCACATGGGCGTCCCCCACAGGGGAATCATCCGCATGCCCGTGGCCACGGAAGCCGCCGTCGCCAGCGCGGGAGGCCCGAGCACCATGGCCACCAACACGTCCCGCACGAATCGCCGTTGCCCCTCCGGCGCCGCCCACCGCCAGCGTCGGCCGAATACGCTGGCCACAAGCAGCGGCATGCCGATCACGGCCGCGATCTGGCTGGCCACGAAAGCGAGCGGGTGGATCACGTGCCTGGCCCAGGATCGGGCTTCAGCCCCGCCCGCATGGACGTATTTGTCGCGGATGTAGGCGATCGTCGGCGCGTCGCCGGCGAGAAACCAGGCGAGGTGCGGCACGATGATGAGCCCTGCCACCGCCAGCATCACGTAGGGCCCAGACGTCCTCCATGCCCACCGGGCGGCAGGATGGATCACGAGGAATCCGATCATCGCGGCGATGAGCAGCACGACGTCGTATTTGGCGAGCATCGCCAGACCGAGGGCGGCCCCGGCGGCCGGCCAGCACCACCAGGTGCGACGGGTCAGCGCCCCACAGAGCCACAGGATCGCGAGGGCCCACAGTGGCTTGGTGGGGCCGTTGTTATTCCACTGAGGCGTCGCGTAATTGAGAAACGGACACGCCTCGAGGAGCGCCACGGCGACCAGCGCGGGCCATGGAGGAAGCACCTCTCGGGCCAGCCGCCACACCGCCCAAAAGCTCGCCGCCACGCAGAGTTGGGCCGTCAGGTACAGCGGCCAATCCACGCTGCCGAACAGCAGCCAGCACCCTTCGGCCATCCAGGCGGGCAGGGGAGGGTGCTTGTAATAGCCCCACTGCCACTCATGGCCCCAATACGCCATTTCGATCGTGTCGAAAGGAAGGCAGCGTTGGACCAACGCTGGCACGACCGTCCAGCCCACCACATGCGCCGCGACGAATGCCCAGAAGATCGGCACCGTCGAGTCTGCCCAACGCGATGCGGTGAGGATGGAGTCGTCGCCTGTGGCGGCCGTCGGTGCGGTGGCATGCGTCATGCCCCGGAGTATCGGAAACGCCGCCCGGGCCACCAATCCCAGTTCCTGTGTCGACCGCCGCAGCCGACGATCGGGACGCGGCATCAGCCACGCAGGAAGCGCCGACGAAGCGGCGAGAAGTCGATCCCACGCTCACGAGCCCGCTTCTCCAGGGCCGACGCGTAGGCCGCGAGGGCCTTTCTGCGATCCGCCGCGCCCGGGTCGCGGCCGCCCGCCCGCGGCCCGCGGCCCTGCTGTTTCCCGGCCCCCTCGGGACGCGGGCCTCGCATCCGCGCGTTCCCTGGCGTGAAGGCTTCGTCGAGTTCGGCGATCACCTGCAGCCGGTCGATCGCGCGATCGAGAGCCGCCTGCCGCTCGCTTTCCGCGGCGGCGAAGTAGGCGTCCATGTCTTTCCGTTGGACATCCCGCCATTCCTGCCGCACCTCGTCTCTCAGACGCTGCTGCGCCTGCATGTCGAGTTTGTCCACGTGCCGCATGAGTTGGGCCAGCCCGGCCTTCCGTTCCCGGGGAGGCAGATCCATGCCGAGCATCTGCCGCTGGATTTCCGTGGCCTCGGCCTCGAGGCCGGGGCCACGACCCCAGACGAGCCAGGCCAGGACGAGAAGCGACGCGATGATCGCGGCCACGAGCCATCGTCGCCCGGTAGAGGGAGCGGCCGGCACGGCACGTGTTGATCGATGCGAGGACATGCGACTACCCCGCGCCGCCACTGCCCGGGTCGGCCCCGTCGGCCGGTACTGTCGGATCGTGGCCATCGCCGATCGCGCAGTACCACCGGAGGATGTCCAATCCGGTTCCATTGGCGATGGCCTCGACATGACCATCGAGAAAGACGAACTGCGTGATCCCGGGATGACGGCTGCCGAACTTGCGGTTGCTCGTGTCCGCCGGGCCGTCGGCCAGGCCGCGGGCGGTATCACGAAACAGCGTATGCGGCGTGTCGGAAGGAAAGAAGGCGGTGTCGCCCTGTTGGAAGTGCACCATGTTCGCCGCCACCGAGGAATCGGCCGGCGGTATGTGCCGCTCTCCGATGGCGAACGTCTTGCTCAGGCCGTCGGTGACCTGCGCGCCGTGAACCTTCGAGAACGTGTGGATGGGGCCGGCCTGCTTGGGATCGATGCTTCCGTCGGCCGACGGGGCATAGTTGAAGTAGGTGCCGGCGTTGGCCGCGAAGTCGCCGCCGGCCGCCACGCCCTCCACGACCGGAGCCCCGTCGTTATTGTCGAAGTTGCGATTGGCGACCGGTCCTCGCCGGCTGGGGCAGAAGAAGGCCGCGACCGGCGTCCGCATCGCCGTGGCGTTGGAGGCATCCCAGCAGGGGATGCTCGGACCGGGATTCCGGGCGTCGAAAATCTGCTGCTCTTCGATGAAGGGAAGCAGCCGGAAGGCCCACGACACGTCGTATTGATCGCGCGTGAGGCGTCCGGTTGGAAACGCCTTGTACGCCTCATGAGACAGGGCCACGCCGAGGCCGACCTGCTTGAGGTTGTTGGAGCAGGCCATCCGCCGCCCCGCCTCACGAGCCGACTGCACGGCCGGCAGGAGCAGGCCCACGAGCACTCCGATGATCGCGATCACCACGAGAAGCTCCACCAGGGTGAAGGCAGGCGCGAAAGCCTGCCGGAGATCACCCTTCGGCGTGAAGACGAGACGACGTTGCATACCTTCGGCCTCCTGGCGGTGACGTATCCTGAAACAGTTTAACGCACGACCACCACCGCGGTTTCGTCGGGGAGGGAAGGGGGGGCCGGCACGCCACTTCCTGAGGTCGAAACGGCACGCACCGGAAAAACCCGAAAACAGAGCCCCAGCATGACGGGCACCAGCACGAGGGCGATCAGGGTGGAAAACAGCATCCCCCCGAGCAGCACCGCCCCCAGCCCCCGGTAGAGCTCGCTCCCGGCGCCCGGAAACAGCACCAGTGGCAACAGGCCCAGCACGGTGGTGAACGTCGTCATGAAGATCGGCCGCACCCGGCTCCGCACCGCCTCCAGAATGGCGGCCGTGGCTTCGGTCTCCTCCCCCTCGCGAAGCAGCTGGATCGCCCGTTCCACGATGAGAATCGGGTTGTTGACCACAGTGCCCACCAGGATCACGAAGCCGAGCATGGTGAGTACGTCAAGCGGCTGGTAGATGCCGAAGGACTGCCCGAGCCCGTTGAGGCATGCCAGCCCCAGCAGCCCTCCCACGCTTCCCAGCGGCACCGATGCGATGACCACGGCCGGATAGACCCACGACTCGAAGAGGGCCGCCATCAGCAGGTAGGTGATCACGCCCGCGAGCACGAGGTTGAACCACAATGACTCCCAGGTGACCACGAGCTTGTCGGTCGTACCCCCGAGACTGATCTGGTATCCGCCGTCGAGCTCACCCGCCGCGGCAAGCGGCGCGACCACCAGCCGCTGGATCCGCTCCTGCGCATCCTCCAGCGGCATCCGTGCCGGAGGCGACACCTGCACGGTGATCGCCCGCTCCCGCTCGCGGTGGAGAATCTGCTCGGGGCCGCTGGAGAACTCGCGAACCTCCGCCACCGCCTCGAGCGGCACGAGCTGGCCGCCGGGCGTGACCACCGGGAGCGTCCGCAGATCCTGCGTCCGCTGCACGAACCGGTCTTCCCCCTTGATCACGAGGTCGATCCGGTCGTTGTCGAGGAAGTAGTCCGTGGCGTAGCCGCCGTCCACGAGGCAGTCGACGAT
>CAZONY010000250.1:0-4207 GCA_964581215.1 uncultured Chitinophagaceae bacterium
CGAACCGCAATTCGCCTACTCGGGCGAGTATCCGCTGTCCCGCTTCCTTTCCATGAGCGTCCAGCTCAAGCCCGGCACCCAGCTCGACCCGTTGCGACGCGAATTTCTCCGGTACATCCTCAGCGCCGACGGTCAGGGCGACGTCAAGAAAGACGGCTACCTGCCCGTCACGGCCCCGATCGCCAAGCGGGCTTTGGAGAGCGTCGGAGTCCAGTAGACTGCCGGCTCAGCGGTCGTGGCACCCGCGCCGAGAAACCGGCATGCAGACCAGGGCGACATTCACCGGGCGGGCACGGCGGCGGAAGACCAACGCGTGGGTCCGCGCCGGGGACGGGCTCGCGCAGGGCCTGATCACGCTCGGCGGCATCGGCACGATCGTGGCCGTTCTGGCCGTCGGGATCTTCCTCTTCGCCGTCGCGGTACCGCTCTTCAAGACGGCCCGGATCCAGTTCCGTCACGCTGCGGCCATCGCCGTCGAGGGGGATGCCGACTGGCTCGGAGTGGACGAGTCGGGGCTCGTGGCCTGGGTCTTCGATCCCGCCGGTGAGGGCCGCATCCGCATCTTCTCGCTCGGCGACGGCGCCCCGTTGGGCGAGCGCACCGCGGCGGCCTGCGGGCTGGAAAATCTCACGGCCATCCGCGTCCTGCCATCAGGCCTGATGGCCGCCTGCGGATTCGCCGATGGCAGCCTGAAGACCGGCCGGCTGGGGCTGGAATCCTCCTTCGTGCCGGCCGCCGACCTGCCGCCGGCGGCAGCGGCCCTGCGGGCTGGCGAGGTCCGCTCGGTCGGCGACGCCATCTACCTGCGGAGCCTGGGCGGCCAGTATGCCCGTCTGGAGTTCATCGCCGATTTCCCCGGCGCTCCGTCGCGCGAACTGTCGGCGCGGATCATCGACGTCGACATCGCGATGGTGGGCGGCGGACCGCTCGTGGCCGCGGTGGATGACACGGGCCGCATCCGCGTGGAGGCGGTTTCATCCCGGCGCAACCTGCTGACCGACCAGATCGTCACCACCACTTCCGGCGCGACGATCGAGCTCGCTGCGGGGACGCGCAGCGCGCGGTTCGTCCGCGTGTCGGAATTGGGTGACCAGCTGTTCGCGATCGCCGCGGACGGATCGGGCAAGCGACATTCCATCCGCACCGTCGAGAATCCGAAGTTGATGGAGTCCTTCGCCGCCGCGCCGGATGGCGGGAGCGTGACCGGCGTCGAGCGGCTCTATGGCGGCAATGCCCTCGCGGTGGCGGGGGCGGATGGCGTGGTCCGGATCCTGTTCGCCACGCGCGGTAGTGCCGAGCCGGCCGCCGACGGCCTGGCGATGGTCGCGGCGAAGACGTTCCCGGCCGTGCCCTCCGGCGTGTCGGCGTTGGCGGCCTCGCCACGATCGCGGCTCCTGGCCCTGGCGTCCGGCACGGGCGTGATCCGGCTCGTGCAAACCACCACCGGCCGCACGGTGCTGGAAACGAAACACGGCACGGGCAAGACGGGAGCCGCCCGGCTGGTGTTGATCTCCCCTCGTGAAAACTCGCTCGTCGCGGCCGATGGCGGCACGGTCGCCTCGTGGTCTTTCGATCCGGGCTATCCCGAGGTGTCGCTGGCGTCGCTCTTCGGCAGGGTCTGGTATGAAAACTACCAGGGTCCGGTGCACGCCTGGGAGACGACCGGGCATGAGTCTTTCGAGGCCAAGTTCGGCCTCGTTCCGCTGATCTTCGGCACGCTGAAGGCGACGCTCTACTCGATGCTGTTCGCGACTCCGATCGCGATCCTGGCGGCGATCTACTCCAGCCAGTTTCTCCCCCCGCGGTGGAAGGCCCGGATCAAGCCGACCGTCGAGATGATGGCCAGCCTGCCCAGCGTGGTGCTCGGTTTCGTCGCCGGCCTCGTCTTCGCGCCGGTGCTCGAGCGGGGCGTGATGCAGGTGATCACCGGGGTCTTCACGGTGCCGCTGGCCCTCGTGACGGGGGCCCACCTGTGGCAGCTTCTCCCCAACGGCTTCCGCACGCGGCTGGGGAGCCTGCGGTTCGTCGCGATCGCCCTCATCGCCCTGCCGGCGGGCCTGGTGGGGGCGCGGGCCGCGGCCCCCTGGGTCGAGCGGCTGCTCTTCCAGGGCGACATCGGCACGTGGCTCGACGGACGAGAGGGCAGCGGGCTGGGAGGCTGGGTGCTGGCGCTCATGCCGCTGGCGGGCATCGCGGCGGCGATGGTGGTGGGCCGGGTGCTCCGACCGTGGCTGCGCCGCCGGAGCGGCGGCTGGTCGCATCGCCACACGGCCCTCGTGAGCTTCGGCAGCTTCGTCGTCGGATCTGTGCTGGCCGTGGCGCTGGCCGTGGCGGCGGCCATGTTTTTCGATGCCCTGCGGCTCGACACCCGCGGCGGCCTGTTCGGCACCTACGTGCAGCGGAATGCGCTGGTCGTCGCGATCGGCATGAGCTTCGCGATCATCCCGCTGGTGTTCACGATCGCCGATGACGCGCTCTCCGCCGTGCCCGACCACCTTCGCAGCGCGTCGCTCGGAGCCGGAGCCACCCCCTGGCAGACGGCGGTGCGGGTGATCGTACCGGCAGCCGCCAGCGGGCTCTTTTCCGCGATCATGATCGGCCTCGGCCGGGCGGTCGGCGAGACGATGGTCGTGCTCATGGCGGCCGGCAACACGCCCCTCATGAACTGGAACCTGTTCAATGGATTTCAGACGCTCTCCGCGGCGATCGCGACGGAGTTGCCGGAGGCGGCGCGTGGCAGCGCCCACTATCGCGTGCTCTTCCTGGCGGCCCTCGTGCTCTTCGCCATGACGTTCGTGGTCAACACGCTCGCCGAACTCGTGCGGCAGCGGTTCCGGAGACGGGCTCATGACCTCTGAACGCAGGCCGCCCCGGCGGGTCCGGTCGGCCTACTCGAGCATGGTCGCGCACGGCGAGCCGTGGGTATGGCTCACGGGCGGGTCGCTGGCGCTGGCGATCGTGATGATCACGGGGCTGCTCGGGTTCATCGCCATCCGCGGGGCGGCCACGTTCTGGCCGGCGCCCCTGGAGCAGGTGACGCTCCGCGACGGCCGTCGGGCGCTCGGCGAAGTGACGGAGCGGGAACGATCCGCCACCGTCGCCCGCCGCCTCGTCCGCACCGCCAATTTCGAGTCGAGCGGAACGCACTACGAATGGTTCGACGACGCGGCCATTTCCACGACCTCGCTGCCCGAGTGGGCCACCGCCGTCGAGCGCCTGGAGGGGGGGCGGTTTCATGGCTTCCCGCTGCGGCTCCGGCAGGGCGAGCGGGTGGTCGCGGACGGCCCCGAGGCGTCGTGGGAGGCGTTCCGCGCCGCGCATCCGGCGGTGCGGCGCCGCTACCGCGAGGCGATGAGGATCGACAAGCACGACCGCGGCCACCTGCAGCGGCAGTTGCGGGAGGCGCGGCTGGCCGTCGTCCAGGCCGATCTCGACGCCGGCCGCGACAGCCCGCGCTATCGCCAGGCGGTCGAGGCCGAAGCGAAGACCGCGGCCCGGCTGGCCGAGGAATCGGCGCGGCTCGACGAGCGCACGGCGGCGCTCCGCGGCGAGAACGAGGGCTGGGCCTACGATTTCCAGACGGCGTCCGGCGAGACGCAGTCGATTGCGCTCGAATCGATCGTGCAGATCTGGCAGCCCAACCGGCTCTCCGTGGCGGGCAAGGCGGGCGTGTACCTGTCGCGCTGGGGGGAATTCCTCGCCGACGATCCCCGCGAGGCGAATAGCGCCGGCGGCGTGTTCCCCGCCATCTGGGGCACCGTGGCGATGACGCTCATCATGGCCCTGCTGGTGGCCCCCTTCGGCGTGCTGGCCGCGCTCTATCTACGGGAATACGCCTCGCGCGGCGCGATCACGTCGGCCGTGCGGATCGCGATCAACAACCTCGCCGGCGTGCCGAGCATCGTCTACGGTGCGTTCGGGCTCGGCTTCTTCTGCTACGGCCTGGGCGCCGGGATCGACGAACTCTTCTTCCAGCCGGCGCTGGTGGCCGATGGCCAGCCGACCTTCGGAACGGGCGGCCTGCTGTGGGCCTCGCTCACGCTCGCGCTGCTCACGCTCCCGGTCGTGATCGTGGCCACGGAGGAGGCGCTCGCCGCCGTGCCCAACTCCATGCGGGAGGGCTCCTATGCCTGCGGGGCGGGGAAATGGCAGACGATCCGCCGCATCGTGCTGCCCCGGGCCCTGCCCGGGATCATGACCGGGCTGA
>CAZONY010000251.1:0-4193 GCA_964581215.1 uncultured Chitinophagaceae bacterium
GACGCGACGGCCGCCAGGATGGCGGCCATCGCATTCGAGGCACACCTTGGCTGTGCCTCCGAATGCGGAAGCCCGCAGGGGCCATGGATGGCCCTGCGGGCGTATAACTAGCAACGCACCTCGTCGGCCCGGCCGACGGCGCCGCTGCGGCGCAGGACGTGCGGCGGATCGACGATCGCCGATTCGACGGGCACGCGTCGCTCGATCGCAGGCCGTGCCAGCGGCGCGGCATGGAAGTACTCGGCGATCCTCCCCACAACCGTCCGCTGTTCATCGGCCGTGAGTTCGGGGAAGATCGGAAGGGCGAGCGTTTCCTCGGCGGCGCGTTCGGTTTCCGGAAGGTCGCCCTTCTGCCAGCCGAGGAACGTGAAGCACTTCTGCATGTGGAGCGGCACAGGATAGTAGATTTCCGTCCCGATTCCGGCCTTCGCCAGATGACTGCGAAGCGCGTCGCGGTGGCCGTCGGCCACGCGGATCACGAATTGGTTCCAGACATGCCGGCCGCGCGGCTCGTCGGTCGGCACGGCGATCCGGCCGGTGAGGTCATAGGCGGCGAAGAGTTCCATGTAGCGGGCGGCGTTGGTCTGGCGGGCCGTCGTCCAGTCGTCGAGGTGCGGGAGCTTGACCCGCAGCACCGCGGCCTGGATCGAATCGAGACGGCTGTTGATGCCGACGAGGTCGTGATAGTAGCGGGGCTCCATGCCGTGCACCCGCAGGAGACGCAATTTCGCCGCCACGTCGTCGCGGGTGGTGGTGAGAAAGCCGCCGTCGCCGGCGCCGCCGAGATTCTTGGTCGGATAGAAGCTGAAACAGCCGACGTCACCGAGCCCGCCCGAGCAGCGGCCGTGCCACGTCGAGAGAACGGACTGGGCGGCATCCTCGACGATCGGCACGCCTGCCCGCTTCGCGATGGGCAGCAGGGCGTCCATGTCGGCCGTGCGACCGAAGAGGTGGACGGGCATGATGCCCTTCGTCCGGCGACTGAGCTTTCGCTCCACGTCGGCGGGATCGACGAGGTAGGTAACCGGGTCGATGTCGGCGAAGATCGGGACCGCACCGAGGCGGGTGACCGCGCTGGCCGTGGCGAAGAACGTGTAGCTGGGCAGGATGACCTCGTCGCCCGGCTCGAGATCGAGGGCCATCAACGCCAGGAGCAACGCGTCGCTGCCCGAGGCGCAGGTGATGGCATGGGGCACCCGTAGCGCACGGGCCAGTTCCGCCTCGAGTTCAGCGACGTCCGGGCCAAGCACGAACCGGCCGGAGTCGCACACCCGCTCGATCGCGGTCCGGATGTCGTCCTTGAGGACCGCGTACTGCCGGTCGAGGGCGAGCAACGGAACGGAGGGCAGCCATGCCGAGGTCGCTGGGGCGGCGGCATGTGGGACGGCGTGGGTCGTCATGGGTGTGCGGGCTCCGAGGCGGGAATGTGGGACGCGGTTTCGGGGTGGGCGGGGCCGGCTGCCGCGCCATACTCGCGTGTCGTGATCGTCACATCCGCCTCATTCGCTCCAGTCATTCGGTTGGGGATGAGAAACGACGGACTGCGACCCGGGCTCGTGCCACATTCCGCGCAAGACGAGGGAAATAGGGTGCTTTCCGCCGCAGCGTCAAGGTCATGGCCGGAACACCGGTTTGACACCCACCCCGTGGCGGCCCTAGATTCCTCGAATTACCGAGTTTCGCCGTATGGGATTCACAGTGCTCATCGACCTCGGGCGGGTTGCCCAGCGGCTCGGCTTGCCCGTTGCCGGTGTGGAGGCGGCGGTTCGTCTGCTCGACGACGGAAACACCGTCCCGTTCATCACCCGCTACCGAAAGGATCAGACGGGGGGGCTCGACGAGGTCGATATCCGCCGGGTCGCGGAGAGCGTGGGGAAGATCCGGCAGTTGGCCGACCGCAAGCAGACGATCCTGCGGACGATCCAGGGGCAGGGCAAGCTCACCCCTGATTTGGAGGAGCGGATCACGGCCGCCGAGAGCCTCAAGCAGGTCGAGGACATCTACCTGCCCTTCAAACCCCGGAAGCTCACGCTCGCGGAGATCGCCCGCCAACGTCGGCTCGAGCCGCTGGCGCGGGAGATCCTCGCCGCCGATCCGGCCGCCGTCGACCTCGATGCCCGGGCGGCCGATTTCGTCGATGCCGACGTGCAGGTGGCCTCGGTGGCCGACGCGCTGCTCGGGGTCGGTCACATCATCGCCCACGAGTTCAGTGAACGGGCGCTGCTGCGGCAGCGGTTGCGGGGCATCCTGGGCCGCAAGGGGCGGCTGCGAAGCCAGCGGGTGGAGGTCGAGGGCAAGCCGGTCTCCAAGGATGCGAAGCACTACCGCGACTACTTCGACTACGCCGAGATGGTCGATCGCGTGCCCCCGCATCGGGCGCTGGCGATCAATCGCGGCGAGCGAGCCCGCCTACTCAAAGTGCGGATCGAGGGGCCCGAGGAGGAGATGCAGGCTGCCGCGGACGAGCTCCTCGTGCCGACCGACCACCCACATGCCGTGTTCCTGCGGGGATGCGTGCGGGACGCGCTGCAGCGGCTCGTGCTTCCCAGCCTCGAGCGCGAGATCCGGCGCGAGATCACCGAGGCCTGCGAGGACCATGCGGTGGCGGTCTTCGCCCGCAATCTGCGCAACCTCCTGTTGCAGTCCCCGGTGGCGGGCCGGCGCGTGCTGGCGATCGATCCGGGTTTCAAGAGCGGTTGCAAGGCGGCGGTGATCGACGAATACGGCAACCCGGTCGAGCATGCCGTGCTCCACATCATCGGCCAGCCGGAAAAGCGCGAGGCGGCCGTGCGGAGGATCGTGGAGTTGGTGACCACGCATCACTGCTCCGTGATCGCCATCGGCAACGGTACCGCCGGCCGCGAAGTGGAGACGCTCGTCACCGAACTGGTCACCGGCGAACTCCAGCCGCTCGACATCGCCTACGTGATCGTCAACGAGGCCGGGGCGAGCGTCTATTCGACGAGTTCCTACGCCCGCGAGGAATTGCCCGACCACGAGGCGGCCGTACGGGGCTCGATCTCGATCGGCCGACGGCTGCAGGATCCGCTCTCGGAGTTGGTGAAGATCGAGCCGGCCAACATCGGCGTGGGCCTGTACCAGCACGACGTGAAGGCCCGCCACCTCAATGCCTCGCTCGATGGGGTGGTGGAGAGCTGCGTGAACTACGTGGGAGTGGACGTCAACACCGCCAGCCCGGCGCTGCTGCGGTACGTGTCGGGCCTCAACCAGGCCACCGCCAAGAACGTGCACGAGTGGCGGACCAAGAACGGGCCGTTCACCTCGCGCCAGCAACTGCTCGAGGTGCCGGGCTTTGGCGAGGCCGCGTTCGTGCAGGCCGCAGGCTTCCTCAAGATCTCCGGGGGGGCGAATCCCTTCGATGCCACCTGGATCCATCCCGAGAGCTACGCCATCGCCGAGCGGGTGCTGCAGCGGCTCGGCGGCACCGTCGAGGATCTCACGACGCGTCAGGGGGCCGAGTCCCTGGCGGAGCGGGCCGGTGGGGTCGATCTGACGGTGCTGGCGGGTGAATTGGGCGTCGGCCGCCTGCTTCTCGCCGACATCATCGAGCAGCTCACGCGACCCGGCCGGGATCCGCGCGAGGATCTGCCGCAGCCGTTTTTCAAGAAGGGAATCCTCAAGCTCGAGGATCTCGAGGTGGGGATGGAGCTCAAGGGGGCGGTGCTCAACGTCGTCGACTTCGGCGCCTTCGTCGATATCGGTCTCCACGACAGCGGCATGGTGCATATCAGCCAGCTTTCGGCGCGGTACGTGCGCGACCCCCACGACGTGGTCTCGGTCGGGCAGGTGGTGACGGTCTGGGTGCTCGAGATCGACAAGACCCGACGGCGGGTGGCTCTCACGATGGTGCGGCCCGGCAGCGAGCCGAAGAAGCCCGAGCGGCGGGACGAGAAGCGGGCCCAGCCTGCCCCGCGGCGGGCGCCGCCGCCGGAGAAGGCCCCGGACGGCGCCGGAGCGCCTCCTCGCCCACCGCGGCCGCGACACGAGCGGCGGGGCGGAAAGGCACCGCGACAGAACAACGGCCCGAAGACCTACACGGCAGCCTCGAAGCAGCCGGCGAAGCCGATCACGAAAGAAATGCGGGACGGCAAGGAGCCGTTGCGGACGTTTGGCGACCTGAAGCAGTTTTTCGAGAAGCGGGCCGCTGGTGACGACGCCGAGTAGGACAGGTC
>CAZONY010000252.1:0-4180 GCA_964581215.1 uncultured Chitinophagaceae bacterium
TGAAGCAGTTTTTCGAGAAGCGGGCCGCTGGTGACGACGCCGAGTAGGACAGGTCGCCCGACCTGTCGTGCCCAATGGGCAGGCTTTAGAGCGCATCCAGCCTGCGTGTATCGCCGGCTCGAGGGCGGCAAAAGTCTCGTCGCGGGGCGAGGATACGCCCAACGCTCCTCGAGCGTTCGCCGACCCTCTCGCCTACCTTTCTCAGTCTGTCAGACCGTCGCTACAGCTAAACGGAACGCGATCTAGCATGCCCCGTGACCAAGGCCCGAGCCTACGGGCGCGAATCAACGCTCGCGGAACGTGATCCGGCCCTTGGTGAGGTCGTAGGGCGAAAGCTCCACCTTCACCTTGTCGCCCGGGACGATGCGGATGAAGTTCTTCCGCATCTTGCCGGCCACGTGGGCGTTGACGATGTGGCCGCCGGTGATCTGCACCCGGAACCGCGTGTTGGCGAGGGCCTGCGTGACCACGCCTTCGACCTCGAGTGCCTGTTCTTTCTCCGCCATCTGATTCCTTGCCGCTGGAACGAATCTCGAACCTGAACTGTATCCCCCCGTCATCCGGGCGTCCAGCCGGCCGGGCTGGAATGACGATCACTCGTCGTCGCCGCCGGCCGCCGGTGCCGCACCGGCCGCCTTCCACCGCAGAAAGGCGTCGAGAAAGCCGTCCAGATTGCCGTCGAGGACGCTCTGAAAATTGCCCACGTAGAAACCGGTTCGTTGATCCTTCACCCGCTGGTCGGGGTGGAGGAAGTAGTTGCGGATCTGGGAGCCAAATCCCGTTTTCGGCTGCTGCTTGTAGCGGGCGAGCTGCTCCGCCTCCCGCTTCTCCTCCTCGAGTCGGGCCAGACGGGCCCGTAGCATCTTGATCGCCGTGGCCCGATTCTTGTGCTGGCTTCGCTCGCTCTGGCACTGCACGACGATGCCCGAGGGGAAATGCGTGAGCCGGATGGCGCTCGACGTCTTGTTGACGTGCTGGCCGCCGGCGCCGCTGGCCCGGAAGACGTCCTCGCGGATGTCCTCGTCGCGGATCTCGACCTCGGCGTCGTCGTCGGCGATCTCCGGGGCCACGTCGACCGCGGCGAAGCTCGTCTGCCGCTTGCCCTCGGAATTGAACGGGCTGATCCGCACGAGCCGGTGGATGCCCGTCTCCCCCTTGAGATAGCCGTAGGCCCAGGGGCCCCGGATGGCGACCGTGGCGCTTTGAATGCCGGCGACGGCGTCGTCCTGGCGGTCGAGCAGTTCGACGTCGCAATCGTGCTTGGCGGCCCAGGCGGAATACATCCGCAGGAGCATCTCGGCCCAGTCATTGGCGTCGGTGCCGCCGTCCCGGGCGTGGATCGAGACGAGCGCGTCGCAGGAGTCGTGCGGGCCCGAGAGCAGCGATGTGAGTTCGAGCGCGTCGACGAGCGTCTCGAGGCGATCGGCCTCCTGCACGAGCTCCTTTTCCAGTGATTCGTCTTCGCGGGCCAGTTCCTCAAGCGCCTCGAGGTCGGCGGCTGCGGCGAGCGCCTCGTCGAGCGGCTTCAGGATCGCGTTGACGCTCTTCAGCTGCGCAACCGTCGCCTGGGCCTTACCGTTGTCGTCCCAGAACCCGGCCTGCCCCATCGCATCCTCGATCCGCGCCGCGGACTTCTTGCGTCCCTCCCAGTCAAAGGGAGTCTCGCAGTTGGAGGAGTCGGGAACGGATCGCTTCGGCGCGGTGGAAGAGGGCTGTGTCCATACGGCGGATTCTACGGGGCACCGGACCCGCGGAGAAGCCTCGGTCACGGCACGGCGGCCATGGCCCCAATCACCTCCGTCGTCGCACCGACGTCCCGGAGGATTCGAGCGCCGCGTAGGCCGCGAACATCTGGCTACGGTTCGGGCCGTCGTCGTTGAGGATCAGTCCCTCGGCACGGCCGGCGGTGGGGGAGAGCGTCGCCCCGACCGGCGACGATAGCTCCACAAAAAATCGCTCGTCGGCCTCCCGCGTGCGGTCGCCACGCACCCAGACATCGACGGTCGTGGAGGTTTGGCCGGGCTCGAAGCGGGCTTCGCCCCGGGCGGCGACGTAGTCGCTGCTCGCCTTCGCCGTGCCGTTGGCGGTGGACCACCGCACGGTCACGGCCTCGGTGGCAGATGCCGACAGGGACACGGCGAACTGGAGCAACCGGCGTCCCCTGGCCCCCTCCGCGATGGCCGCCGACGCGATGGCCACGACCGGCGGCTCGGCGGCAGGGGGGGGCGGATCACCCCAGAGCGACCCGTCGGCAGCCGCCACGACGGCGTTATAGCGGTAGGCGGCCGTGAGTGGCTCGTCCATGCGGTGCAGCTTGGCGAAGTCGCCCCATGAGGAGGCTCCGGATTGTCCCGTGAAGACGAAGTCCACGTAGAGGTCCATCCCCTCGGCATCGAGCGCGGTCAGGTATTCGCGGTAGAGGTCGCCCATTCGCGAATCGTTCGTGGCCCGATAAAACGCCTCCTGGTATGGAGCGTTGCGGCCATCGAGATGCGGGCCCCCCTCGTACGCGACGAGCTGGATGTCGCGCCCCAGTCGGGTGGTCCATGAGTCGGCCAGGGCCTGGTGATTGCGAACCCAGCCCACCGACTCACCGATCGCCAGGCGGGCATCGGCGATCACGCGGTCGACCGTCGTGGCCGACGTGTAGGACGCCCGCTGGTCGTCGTTTGGGCTGAAATAGGGGGCGATGGCGATCGCGTCGAACGAGCCGGTCATGCTTTCCACGACACGGCCCGTCACCCAGTCGTTGGCGGCCCAGCCTGCGGCCACCCGGACGAGACGGTTGGACTGGCCCGCGAACACGTCCGACCAGATGTCGAGATCCCGCTTGGCTTCGCGTCCCGCCACCTGCCAGTTGTCGAGGCCGGCGTATTCCGGCCGCGACGTCTGCTCCATCACCCAGGAGGAAGCCTCGAACCCCCAGGCGAAGTTCCAGATCTCGTTGGACCACTCCACGTAGGCCTTGCGGCCGGGCTCGAGGTGGTCGCGGACATAGGTGGCGAAGTTTCGCACGAATGCGTCGTCGGCCATGTGGGGCATGTTGAACCAGGGATCGGCGTCGAGGTCGTTGGCCAGCTGCACCATGTATTCCACCGACATGCCATTGGCCAGTGGTTCGCTCGGCGAACCCTGCGAGCCGGATCCCTGGCGGATGTCGGCGGCGGTGCGGCGGTCGGCCCACGTGCGGATGTCGGAGGTGTTGGTCTCCTGGGCCTGCATGAAGCGGATGACCCCGAACGGCTCGAGGCGCTCGCGGAAGAGCGGGTGAAAGGGGGAGAACGCGGCACCGGGCTGCCATTGTTGGCCGGCGAAGGATTGGCCGTTCCAGGCCGGCATCCACACGTTGAAGTTGCGAACCGGGTCGGCCGGGCTCGTCTCTTCGATCCGCATGAAGATGCCGTCGCTGCCCGGCGTGACCTGGAGGTCGGCATAGTTGCGGCCGGCGGATGTCCGGCCCGTGGTGATCGTCGTCGCGTCGAAGCCGAACGTCACGGTTCCCGTGCCGTCCCACTCGGCCCGGTAGACTCCGGCCGGGTAGCCGCCGGCGAGATCGCGAAACATGAGCGTGCCGGCCATCTGCCGGATCGTCTGGCCGCTGGCGTTCACCCGCGTCGTGAGCACCGTGGGGTTGCCGTTGGCATCGACCTGAATCGGGTTGGTGTCACCGACGTCCCACGTCAGCCCCCAGGTCGCCGTGTTGAATTCCTGGGCGATCCAGCCGCGTGAGGCTTTGAACGCGTCGGTGAACGTCCAGGCCGGCGACCAGTCGACGATATTTTCCAGGTTCATCCCGATCTGCATGTGGCCGTCGGCGGCCATCATGGACCGCGACTCAAGTCGCTCGATGCCGGCGTGGAGGCCCGGGGTGCGGCGTTTTGCCGCGCGCGGTGGAGCATTGTGCGCATCGGCAGAGCGCGGTGTGCGTGGTTTCATCGCTCGATTCCCCGTGCGACGTGTGGATTCGAAGCCTGGCCGACTCCGATTGCAAACGACGTGCCAATCGCCGGGGCGCCGCCCCCGCTACGCCCGGCCGACTCGGCTGCCCGGGTGGCGGCGGAGGAGCCGGCGCATTTCGAGGACGCCGACCGTGGCCAGCACCTGCGAGGCCGCCAGCTCGGTGTGGGCCACGAGATCGTCGATGTTGACCGCCGCGCCCGGCCCGTGGGCGTCGATGGCT
>CAZONY010000253.1:0-4169 GCA_964581215.1 uncultured Chitinophagaceae bacterium
TCGGCCCGCAGTTGCAGGTCGCGGTCCTCGAGGCCCCACCCGACGAACGCCTCGTCAAAACCGTTGAGACGCTCGAAGTCGGTGCGGGTGATCCCGATCGCATTTCCGTAGACCCGCGGTCGCATGGGAACTCGGAGCAGTTCGTAGACCTTGGCATGCCAGGCTTTCATGGCCAGGCGGCGCCGCTCGGCATGTGGAACGGCGTTCATGAACCGGCCGACGCGGATATCATCGATCGTGAGCGAGGCAGCGTCCGCCTCCTCGAGCCGGCAGCTGTCGCCGCCCGCGATGCGGCCTGGTCGGATGGCGGTGATGAAGGCCGCCAGCGTGCCGGGAGGCAGCAGGCAGTCTCCGTCGGTGAAGAGCAGCCGGTCGGCTGTCGATGCGGCTGCTCCCTCGTTGCGCGACTGCGACAGGCGGAAGCCGTCATGGGCGTGGGTCGTGATCGCCACGCGGAAGGGCACCTTGTGGGAGAAAGCCATGACCGTCTGGACCGTCACGTCCCGGGATCCGTCGTCGGTGACCACCACCTCGACCCGATCGGCAACGTCTGCCTGGGCGGCAATCGACTCCAGGCACCGTCGCAGGTGTGACGGCCGTTCGTATGTCGAGACGAGCACGGCCAGATCGGGAACCGGATGCGTCGTTCGAGGGCGATCGTTTCGCCCGGGCCATGGCACGATGGTCGTCATTGCTTGTTCGCCCTTCTGCATGCGGTCTCCGCTCCCGGTCCTCGAGTGGATCGGCGGTGCCGACGAGCGCCGATGAATCGTGCGACGCCCTTCCGGCAGGTGCCCGCGATTGGACGCGTTGGCCGGATTTGCCGCACCGGCATCGCCCGCACGGTTTGCCTGACGGGGCAGGTGAAAGTGGCGCATGTCTCACGCACGTCGCCGGCCGGCGGGGCGTGACCACCGCGTGGAACGGGGCGTCCGGATCGTGACCGTCGGCGTGGCGGCGGAGATGCGGACCTCCGGAAGACCGGTTTCGATCGCCCGCACCCGATAGGAATACGCGGTGTTCGATCGGAGGCCGCCATCGACGAACCGCGTCACGTTCGCCCCGACCGTGACGACCGGCCGCCAGTCCCCGGCGGCCCGCCGTCGCTCCACGACGAAGCCCGTTTCGTTCCCAGACTCGTCCTGCCATGAGAGCGCGAGCCGCCCCTGTGACAGCGTGGTCACCAGCAGACGGGTCGGGGCGACCAGCGGCAGGGGAGATCCCCCGGCCTCGAAACTTCCGAGGTCGGCCGCGGCGCCCCGGACTTCCCTCATGGTGAAACCGGCGGGCAGCCGAAACTCGGTTGCCAAGGGGTAGGCCTGGAGCGTTCCGGCCGGTCGGCCCGCCGCATCGATGCAGACCGAACCGCCGGCGAGCCGGTAGTCGGCTCCGGCGAGATCGATGAATCCCGGGTCGGCGGAGGCGCCCACGATCAGGTTGACGACACCCGCAGCCCGGCCCCGGAACGTGAAGTCGGCGGATGTGGTCAGGTGCCAGCCGGGCGTGACCCAGTTGCGGCCGAACGCGACGCTGTTGTCGCCGCCGACGAGCCCCCATGCGGCGGGAGCGGCTCCCGGCGTGTCGGGGATGGCGGCGAGGATGTTGTCGCGGACGTCGAGCGCCTCGGCCCCGGTGGAGGCTTGGATCGCCATCGACTTGTAGTTCTGCGACTGGTCTGAACGGGCGATGAACGTGTTCGAGTGAACATGGAGCACGCCCTTGCGGTACCACGGAGACAGCCCCTGGTCGCCGCCGAACCAGATCAGGCTAGCGCCGTTGCCCGGGGGCGCGACGAGCGTGTTGCCCTGCACGATCGTCGTCCGATACCGGGGCAGGGCCAGGGCCAGATCGGCCTGATTTTGCGCCTCGGGGAGTTGCAGCTGGTGGAAGCCTCCCTCGATCCAGTTGGAGCGGATGACCGTGCCCGCCGACCGATCCTTCAGCCCCGCTCCCAGGGCACCGGGACGGAGCGGGCCATACCGGTTGAACTGGTAGACCGTGCTCACCGCCTCGATGTAGGTGTTGTGCTCCCGCTCGCTGCCGACGTTGCCGTTGGCGAAGATTCGGTTCGACTCGACGGTGATGTCCGTCATGACGCGGTCAAACGTGGATTGCCCCGCGCCGAAAATACCCTCGCCGTTGTCGTGGATCGAGCACCCGGAGATGGTCACATGGTCGCACCGCTCGAGATAGATGCCGGCGCCGACGTTTCCGTACCCCCGGCGTGTGCCATCCACATCGATGAAGGTCTCGCCGCTGGAGCAGTTGCGGACCTCGAGGCCGCGGATCGCGATGTAGCCCGGTTTGTAGCCGGCCGCATAGCCGGGGCGGGTGCCCACCACGATCGCGCCGTAGCCGTGCAATCCCGACCAATGGTTGCGGAACTGCGGCGCCAGGATGGCGTCGCGGCCGTCGATGACGGGCAGGGCTCCGGTGACGGGATCAGGGACGCCATTAACCGTGATCCAGGCAGCGGCGGTGCCGCGGCTGGCGATCTGGAGGAGTTCGTGATATCCGCCCGGCTTGGCGTGGATGTTGACGGTGTCGCCGGGGCCGAGCAGCGACCAATCGAGATCGGCCAGCCGCGAGAGCGGCCGCCCGGGACCGATGTCGTAGGTTTTCGGTATGCCGGTGCCCGCGCTCGCCGTGACGACCCCCACGCCGTCTCCGAAGAGCACCTGCATCACGTCGGCGGCCGGGCGGCCGCAGTCCGACTCGACGCCGCCGCGGGTGGCCCGGACGCGGTAGACATAGGGTGTCTCCGGGGTCAGCCCGGCGTCGAGGAATGACGTCGCGCCCGTCGCCGTGATGGCGATCCGCCTCCAGGTGATGGGATGCCAGGGGTCGAAGGTGACGCTGCGTTCGATGACGAAGGCCGCCGGCGACGGATCCTGTGGCGTCCACGAAAGTCGCACGCTCGTGGCGGACGGAGCGTCGGCGGTCACCGCCACGGGCTCGATCGGCGCCGCCGCCGGCCGGGCCGGCATCACGACGCCCACCGGAGCCGAGTAGTCGGAGGTGCCGCGGGTCCAGCCGGTGCCTCGGACCCGGTACGCATACTCGGCGCCCGGCGTGAGCCCCGTGTCGCGCCAGACCGTCGTAGTGCCGAGCGACGCCACGATCTGGTAGGCAGCGCCGGCGGCGGATCGCTCCACGATGTAGGAGACCCCGTCACCGTTGGTGTCGGTGAAGGAAACGGTGGCCGTCGTGGGCGAGGTCGGCGCGGCGGTGAGCCCGGCCACCAAGGCGTAGCAGCCGGCGCCGATCGGCAGCGACGAGGCCGTGACCTCCGCGGAAAAGCCGGAGTCGCCCGCGGCTCCCCGGGCCTTCACGCGGTAGGTGTAGCTCCGGTCCGCCCAGCAGCTGGTGTCGGTGTAGATCACCTCACGCGCCGGCAGGACGGCGAGCGTGACGAACTCCGCCGTGCCCGCAACGCGCCGTTCGATGACGACGCCCGTGTCGGCCGCATCAGCGAGGCTCCAGCTGAGCCCGATCTCCGCGGGGGAAATGGCACTGGCGGCCAGCAGGGTGGGGATGCCCGGCCCCGCAAGATCGCCGGCGAGTGGACGCCGGCACTCGAGCTGCTCGATCGAGAGATGCGAACGGCGACGCATGGAGGTTTCCTCCCGCGACAGCCTCGCCCCTCTTGCGAAACGCTACGCGATCGACCGTGGCCGGGTCAAGGAATTTGCGGGGGGCTTTTCCGGGGGTCTTGAGCCAGGTCATCGCGCCAGGGTCAGGCACGCGAGCGTGTCGTCGTCCCGCACGTAGAGCCGCCCGTCGGCGAGTGCCGGCAGGGCCCGCAGGGTGCCGGGGAGCGGCCGATGGCTGGCCAGCACCGTCACGCCCGCGGGGCTCACCCGCATCAGCACGAGGTCGCCGTCGGTCTTGGCCGCCAGCAGTTTGCCATCGGCGCACAGGAGGGTGCCATAGCCGAAATTCCGCTCCGCCCAGAGCACGCGGCCCGTGGCCGCCTCGACACACTTGAGTTCCGCCGGCGGCACGTCGTCCCGCCCGTCGATGCAAAAGGCATGCGGGCCGATCACGATCGGCGTGCAGTATTGGCTGGCGAGCCCCTCGACGCCCTCCCACCGCTTCGTGAACGCCTCCCGAGTGAACGGCCCCTCCACCGCGCCGATGCCGTAGGCGGCCGTGACGAGCAGCGCATG
>CAZONY010000254.1:0-4168 GCA_964581215.1 uncultured Chitinophagaceae bacterium
TGTAGGAGAGGTTGTGGGCCTGGAAGTCCCAGACGGAGTAGAAGTTGGGCTGGAGCTTCGTCATCTGCTCGAGCGTGGCCGAGAGGTTCGTCCAGTCCTCCACCTTCTTGTAGTGATTGGCGCGGTCCCACAGGAGCGTGACGGCGATGTTCTTCAGGCCCAGCGTAGCCAGCCGCATCGTCTCGCTCGTCGGGTCGATCTCGCCGAGATTGGCCTGCGAGAGCCCGTGCTTCATCCGCAGCCTGGCCAGGGTGCCTCCCGGGCTCGAGGAGTCGGCCGGCTGGCTGAGGATCGACAGCGGCACCAACAACACGGCGATCGCCACCAGCATCAGCAGCGTTCCGGGCCGCAGGCCCAGCCATGTTTTCGCCTGCTCTCCGCCCCGGCCTCCCCGCCCCGTGTCACGAACGTCGTTCATGATGAAGCCACCTCCCGGGCCCGCAGGCACATCGCGCCGGCGATGAAAAAGGCGATCAGGTAGCCGAGCGTCTCCAGGCCGTTCTCAGCCAGCAAGTCGAACGGGACGTCGAAGCCACCGGCGAGGAAGTCACTCGTGCCGAGTGATCCGAGCGAAGGGAAAAGGGCGGCCCCCAGCCGCATCGGCGCGAGCAGGAACGTATCGAGGGTCTTGATCACCTGGGCGGCAGGCGTCAGCTCCCACTCCGCGGTGATGCTCTCCTGCGTCGCGATCCGCACCAGCGACTCGATCGGACCGCCCCCCGGCACGATCGAGAAGTCACCGGTCACCTGGCTCTCGAACAGCCGCGCGATGAACTCTCGGAACTGCCCCACCATGGCCACCGAGAGCGTCGCCAACAGGGCCACCGGCCCCGCCAGGAACGTGCTGAACATCACCCCCATCGCCGTGGTGAGGAGCATCGAGAACCAGACGCCCAGACAACTCTTGAGGTAGTTCATCGCGAACGAGCCCTGTCCGGCCCGCAGATAGAAGTCGGCCTGGGCCACGCCGTAATACTGTGACGGCTCGAGGCATTGCAGCACCAACTCCACCCGGCCGTCGGAGACGATGTCGGTGAAGAGGTCCACCTGCCGCGTGCCTCCGTCGGCCGACGTGGCTACCAGCTTTCGCGGGATGAGCAGCGAGTCGATCGTGAATTCCTTGGCCGTGAAGTAGAAGGGGTCGCTCTGCAGGCCGCTGACGGGATTTCTCACCCGCACGCTGCCGGCGATGCCCTTCTCGATGTCACCCTTGTAGGTGCGAAACACCCGCACGACCATCTCCAAGGGAAGCCCCTCGGGAAACTGCCGCTCGCGGACTCCCGTGAAGGTCCAGATCGCCGCGGCGAGCGATCCCCCCTCGATGTATTGGCGATAGGACCACTCGGCGCCGACGCTGATTCCCTTTGTGCTCGCCACGCCGTCGCGATCGAGGAAGCGCAACGTCCCGCGCAGAGGCCGGCGGGCTTCGAGGATGCCCTCCGGTGGACCGATTTCGTAGGTCGCGGCCCCACCCGATTCGACCCGCCGCACCCGGTGCCTGTGCCCCTGCTCGTTTTCCGTGAAGCCGGTTCCATCGGCCGACATCGTGACCCGATGCCGGTGCCCCCGATCGAGGCTCGTGCGGCCCTCGCGGCTCACGACCGCGCCGTCTTCGCCGGTAATCTCCAGGAGATCGTCGGCGGCGAGCGAGTGCCTGTGGTTCACGCTCCGGACGACGAACGCCCAGCCGACGCCGCCCATGATCGCCAGGAGAACCGTGCCCACCGCCGCGAAGCCCAGCATGCGCCCCAGCACGATCTCGCCCGTCCGCACCGGCTTCGTGGTCACCGTCTGGATGGCCTTCGCCTTGATGTCGGCCGGCAGGCTGAAGACCGAGAGCACGAGCGTGACGAGGCAGACGAGCAGGTTGGTGGCGGCCACGATGAAGCCGATGTAGAGCTTGCCGGGATTGGTGCTCGCCGGATCGAGAAACCAGCCGGCGAAGAGCACGAGCAGGGCGAACAGCGGCAGCACGACCAGCACATTGCGCCGCAGCGACTCCTGCACGGCCAACCGCGCCAGCGCGAAGATTCGCCGCCACGACATACCGGCCAGATCACCCACGGTGGAGAGCAGGCCGCGATAGACCTTGTCGCCGGCCACGAGCGGCCCATAGAGCACCGACTGCACGAGCCAGGCGAGCGCACCGACGACGACGGCCAGCAGCGCGACCGCGAACACATACCAGGCCAGGGCCGGACCAATCCACGAAGCAAATGCCGGGATTTCCTGTTCCAGAACCATGCTCGGCTCACCCTCCGCGCGAGGCGTCGGCCCGAGCGCGTCTGCCCGGGCGGGCCTCGGTGTCGCGGACGACCTCGAGGAACAGATCCTCGAGCGTGGTCCGCGGGTTTCCGATCTCGGCGTCGCCTGCGCCGTGCCGGGCGAGAACCGCCCGGATTTCCTCGCGGGCGGCATCGGAGAGCCCCCGGGCCCGGATCTGCGTGACGTCCGTCACGCGAAGAAGGTCCTCGACGCGGCCGAGTTCCTTTAGCTCTCCCTGGTAGAGGACGGCGATCCGGTCGCACACGTCCTCCACGTCCGCCAGCAGGTGGGAGCACATGATCACCGTCTTGCCGCGATTCTTGAGGTCGATGATCAGATCCTTCATCTCGCGGGTGCCGATCGGGTCGAGGCCGCTGGTCGGCTCGTCGAGAACGACCAGTTCGGGGTCGTTGATGAGCGCCTGGGCCACGCCGATGCGACGCGTCATGCCCTTGGAATACTCCTTCAGTTGCCGCTTCTTGTCGCGGCCGAGCCCCACCATCTCGATGAGCGTGTCGGCCCGCCGCTTCCGCTCCTCCGGCGGCATGTCGAACAGGCGGCCATAGAAGTCGAGCGTCTCTTCGGCGTCGAGAAACTTGTAGAGGTACGACTCCTCGGGGAGGTAGCCGATCCGCTCGTTCTTGGAAACGTCGGTGGCATCACGGCCGAAGACCAGGGCCTCGCCCGACGTCGGGAAGATGAGGCCGAGAAGAAGCTTCAGCGTGGTCGTCTTCCCCGAGCCGTTGGGGCCCAGCAGTCCGAAAATCTCGCCCCGGCGAACCTCGAGGTCGAGCGGCTTGAGGGCCGCCTTCTTGCTGCGTCCCCAGAAATCACGGTAGGTCTTCGACAGATTACGGGCCTCGACCACGACCTCGTCGCCGATCGGCGGCCGGACGGAGGACGCGACGGTGGCATTCGTTGCGGCTGGCATTCGACTCCCTCGAAAAAATCAAGGCATTCCCTCTCCGAACCACCCGTAGTGTAACGCTCGGGCGAGGATGTCCAGCGGCCGGCCGGGGGGGGCCGATCAGGAACCGGTCGAACCGGGGCTCGCTGCGGGCTGTTCGGTCGCCTGCTTGGCCGTCATCGAGACGACTCGGTGGGCGGCCATGAGTTCGGCCGGGCTGAAGAAGGGCTCGTCCGGGAAGCCACCGGCGCGGTCAATTTGCTCGGCGGCCAGGCGCTCCCACGGCAGACGATTGGCGACATGCCAGGCAGCCGCTTGTGCCACCTTCTGCGGAATCTCGCCCCGGCCGAAGAGCTCGAGAATCGCCGCCAGCTGCGGATCGGACGAGAACGACGCGATGGCCACGAGCTTGTAGGGATGCCGCGAAGTCGGCTCCGGCTTGCCATACTCCAAGCAGACCGTAGCCACCGGGATGGCGCGGGTCTTTTCCGGCGGCACGGAAAACATGCCGCCGCCCATCATGCCCCCTCCCATGCCGGGCATCCCCATCCCGCCGCCCCCCATGCCACCGCCGCCCCCCACGGCCTGGGTGCCGCCGGCACCATTCACGCCCGCACCGGCGCCGCCCAGCCCTGCACCACCAAGGCCAGCCCCACCCAAGCCGCCGCCAAGGGCTTGGGCCAGGACGGGGACACCGGCGAACGCGGCGGGCAACCGCAGCGTGAGCGGCTTGTCCGATTTGTTTTGCACCAGGATCTGAGCCGAGTGGGCGCCGTTGGGAACGTACTTCACGCCCACGAGCCCCTGCGCCTCGGCATCGAGCACGTCGATGGGCGCGGGTGAGGCCGCCAGGCAGCATGATCCGCATACGATCCACGCAAGAACGACCCACCGCACCATGACAGCACCCTCGGAGAGAACCGGGCCCTACCAGAGGCCGGTCCATCTAATATGCCTTCGGCACACGCTCACGAGAAATCGCAGCCAGTCCGACGC
>CAZONY010000255.1:0-4161 GCA_964581215.1 uncultured Chitinophagaceae bacterium
GCCGGCGTAGGTGGCCAGCGCAGCCCGGAGGGCGAAAGCGCAGCCACCGCCGAGAAAGCGGAGGGCAGGGATGCCCGCAGCGCACGTCCGGCGCGGGGGCATGGGCGGCCCCGGGGCGACGAGCGAACCCGACGCGGGCGTGACTCGGGCTACAGCATGTCCACCGGATCGACGTCGATGATCCAGGCGACGTCGTCGGGCGTCTTGATGCCGGCGGTCGCCCGGCGGACCAGTTCCCGCAGCGCCGTGCCGTCGGGGCCGTGCACATGCACGTGCCAGCGGAAGCGGTCGCGGAGGCGGGCGATCGGGCACGGGGCGGGGCCGAGCACACGAATGCCCGCCCCGCCCCCCGCCGCGCCGGCCTCCTGATCGGCCAGGCGACGCACGCGGTCGGCGAGATGGCTAGCCCAGTCGGAGGCGGCCCGTTCATCGGCGGCCCGCACGACGAAGCGGATCACGCAGCCGAACGGCGGGTAGAGCAGCGCCTCGCGAACCGGCAATTCGGACCGCACGAACGCCTCGTAATCGTGGGCGGCCGCCGCCCGGATCGCGGGATGGTCGGGCGTGCTCGTCTGGACGACCACGCGGCCGCCCCGGGGGCCGCGGCCGCTGCGGCCCGCCACCTGCGTGACGAGCTGGCAGGTGCGTTCGGCCGCCCGGAAGTCGGCCAGATGGAGCGCCGCATCGGCGTGCACCACGCCCACGAGCATCACGGCCGGAAAGTCGAGTCCCTTCGCGATCATCTGCGTGCCGACGAGAATGTCGATCTCGCGGGCGCGAAAGGCATCGAGCGTCCGCTCATGGCTGCCGCGCGACCGCATGGTGTCGGTATCCATCCGCGCCACCCGCGCACCGCGAAACCGGGCACGGACGTATTCCTCGAGACGCTGCGTGCCGGTGCCGCGCTGCACGAGGTCGGGGGCCGAGCATTCCGGACAGTCGGCCGGAAGACGGCTGACGAGGCCGCAGCCGTGGCAGATGCCCCGATTCCCCGGCTGGTGCAGCGTCAGGGCCAGGTCGCACTGCGGGCAGCGGGCGGTGTGGCCGCACGACCGGCACTGCACGTGCGTGGCGAAGCCGCGGCGATTGAGGAGCAGCATCACCTGCCCGCCGTTCTCGAGCGCCCAGTCGATGCCGGCCGCCATCCGCGGGCTGACCACTCCCTTGGCCCGGGCCTGCGGGTCGCGGAGATCGACGGTGACGACGGCCGGGAGATGCGAGCCCCCCACGCGATCCGGCAGACGGCACATCGTCCATTCGCCGGCGAGACAGCGGGCGAACGTCTCCAGGGCGGGCGTCGCCGAACCGAGCACGAGCGGCACGTGCTCCGCCCGGGCGATCCATTCCGCCACGTCGCGGGCGTGATACCGCGGTGCCGTGGCCTGCTTGAACGAGCTTTCGTGCTCCTCGTCGATGACGATCAGGCCCAGCCGGGGCGCGGGGGCGAAGATGGCGCTGCGGGCACCGACGATCACGTTCACCCGTCCGGCTGCGATGTCCCGCCACCGGTCGTGCCGCTCGGCCGGCGTCAGATGACTGTGCAACACGGCCACCGTGCCGAAGCGGGCCCGGAACCGGTCGCAGGTTTGTGGCGTGAGGCTGATCTCGGGCACGAGCACGATCGCCTGCCGGCCGTGGGCGATCGTCTCCTCCACCGCCTGCAGATAGACCTCCGTCTTGCCGCTGCCCGTCACGCCGAACAGCACGATTGTCTCGTGCCGGCGGGCCCGCATCGGACCGACGATCGCCTCGAGCGCCGTCTGCTGGGCCGGCGCGAGGGCCTCCGGGCGGTCGTGCCGGATCGCCGCCCGTTCCGGCGCGGCGGTGGCCAGTTCCACCGTTCCGGTCTCCCGGAGCAGGCCGAGCCTGACGAGCCGCTGGATCACGGCGCGACTGGCGCCCGCGGCATCCGCCAGCGTGGTCGCGGTGGCCGGCGCGTGCGCCGCCGCGAGCACCCGGGCCTGGGAGGGCGTGAGCCGGCGGGCGGGGCTCGCCCCCGACGCCACCAGCAAGGGCGCGGAGCGGATCCGACGGCCGGAGCGGGCGCCGGCCGGCAGCACCGCCTCGAGCACCTCCCCCCATCTGGCCATCCACCGCTCCGCCATCCATTTCGTCAGTTCGAGCATCCGTGCCGAAAGCAGGGGCGCGTCGTCCTCCACCGCGATCACGCTCTTGAGGGGCGACTGCGGCAGGTCGTCGTGGCGCACGGCGACGCAGTAGGCCAGCCGTTCGCGGTTGCCACGGCCGAGCGGCACCCGCACACGGCGGCCCGGCTCCACCGCCGGCGCGATGGCCTCCGGCACGAGATAATCGAGCGGCTTTTCCACGCCGTCGGGGAGCACGACCGTGGCGATCACGCCCCGCCGGGCGTCGTCCTCCACCCACTGCGGCCGGGTCGCGAAAAGTTCCTGCTGGTTCGTATGCTGGGAGGGGCGTGACGGCATGGAATCAGTAGACCGTCACCGACTGCCGGCGGAAAGCCGTGGGAGCCCGGTGCAGATGCGAATCGGCCTGTTCGGCGGAACGTTCGATCCGGTGCACGTCGGGCACCTCCTCGCGGCGGAGTGCTGCCGGGAGCAGGCGCGGCTCGACCGCGTGATCTTCATGCCGGCGGCCGTCTCGCCCCACAAGCAGGATCGACCGACCACCCCTGCCGAAAGCCGGGTCGAGATGCTGCGGCTGGCGACCGGCGGGCACGACGCCTTTGCGGTCTCCACCGACGAGATCGACCGCGGTGGAGTCAGCTACACGGTGGACACGCTCGAGCGGCTGCGCGTCGCCCATGGCGGCGACGATCTGCTGCTCATCCTCGGCCCCGACGCCATCCGCGCGTTTCCGACGTGGCGCGAGCCGGCGCGGATCCTGGGCATGGTGGAGCCTCTGATCGTGGAGCGGCAAGGGCTCGACGAGGCGGCTTCGCTCGCCGATGATGCCCGTCTCGTCGCGCTCTTCGGCCACGACCGGCTGGCCCGCATCCTCGACGCCCGCGTGCGGATGCCCGCCATCGGCATCCGGGCGAGCGATCTGCGGGCCACCGTCGCCGCGGGGCGGAGTATCCGCTACCGCACGCCGCCGGCGGTGGAGCGGTACATCGCGGCCCGGGGTCTTTATCGCCCCCCGTGAGCCAGCCGCTCGGCCAGCAGCCGGCTCTTGGGCTGGCCTTCGATCGCGGGATCGGCGGCCAGGGCCGCGAGGAGGACGGCCAACTGCTCGGCCGGTGGGTGCGCGATGTTCAGGAGTATTCGGGTCCGATGGCCGACGCGGCAGGGGCCGCCGGGCAGATCGCCGAGCGGCTCCTCGCCGACCTCGTACCCGAGATCACGAGCCAGATGCCGAGCCTCCTCCAGCAATCCCAACGTGTCGGCCATGCGTTCCTCGCCTTGGGTTACCCACCAAATCGATTGGGGTTGGGCAGGCCGAGCTGGACGCGCCGCACTTCGTTGGCCCGTCGATACTCGACATCTCGGGCCCGCTGCTGCGGGGTGGTCGCGTCTATGACTCGCTTCTCACCCGCATGGCGATCGATACTCGCCGGCGGTGCCGACTGCTGGGGGCCGGCGGCAGGCCCTCCCGCAGCCGGAGCACTGCCGCCGCCTCGCCGGGAGCTCCCCCCCGACGGCTCGGCGCTCCCGACGCTTCCGGCGATAAAGTCCGCCATCAGCGCCGCCGAAAAAGCCTGCTTCATCGTCTCATCCATCCGAATCTGCCGGTCGAGCACCTCCCGTCGCTTGTGGGGCGGGGCGTCGTAGTAGGCATTCACCTCGGCCCGCTTCATGGCGTGAAACATACTGCTGCTGCGCTTCCCGACCTGTTCCTGCAGCGGCACGGGGAGGCTTTGGACTTTGTCCAGGATCGATTCCATCGTGGCCACCGCCTCGTTCGCTTCCTCGACGGTCTGCGGTCCGCCGTTGGCCGTGAACTTCTGCATGGCCTCTTCCTGCAGCTGCAGGACTTCCTGCACGCGGGGATCGGTCGTCACCCGAAACCATCCCAAGAGCCAGGCCACGAACAACGCCAGCAGACCGACGCCAACCAGCACCGCCGCCCACCAGGCAAGGCCCCGTCTCGATCGCTCGCCACCGGATCGGGCGGCCCCGCCGCCCGACCGCATCGCCACCGTGCTCATGACAAGGCCTCGCTACAGGTTTTCGACGTGTCCAT
>CAZONY010000256.1:0-4118 GCA_964581215.1 uncultured Chitinophagaceae bacterium
TCGTGAACGGAGCGATGCCAGCCTGGCCGTCATCAGCGACGTGGCCGCGGCGGACATCCTCTGGGGCATTCCCTCCGCGGGACGGATCCGCTGGGACGTGAGCGATCCGGGAGCCGCTCCGTGCGTGCTGCTGCGCCGTCCCCCCGTCGGCGGCGCGGGTAGCATCCTCATCGCCGGCCACCCTGCCGAGACCCGCCGCCTGGTCACCGGCCGCAGCGGCGATCGGGTGCGTGTCGAGGCCTGGTTTTTTTCCGCCGCAGCCGAGAAGGGCGTGCTGTTTCGGGGGCGTGCGCTGGCGGCGGTCGGCCCGACGCCAGGCGACACGGCCTGGGCCGCACGCCTCTGGAACGAGTTTGCGGCCTCGCCGCCCATGCTCAGCGCCTAGCGGAAGGAAACGACGGTCGACAGCCCGCCCGGAATCGCTTGACCGGCGATCGGCCGTCGAAAGGGCCCTTCAAACCACCCCGACAATCACCCCCGCACGCACGTCTATTTGAATGTGTGGGGCGGAAATTTGCGTGCGCCGCGGCCGCAACGTATCGTCTGGGTTCGTGGAACGGTCCTGAGATCAATCCCGACACACGCCTCCGTGCGGAAGGTATCGCCATGATTGCCAGCCTTTTCGGATCCCGTCTCGCTCCCCGCCGCAGCCGCGCGAGCGTCCGCCGCCGTCGCCCCGCGGGCCGCGCGATCGCGATCGAGTCGCTCGAGCCGCGGCAGCTCCTCGCGATCGACGTGGCGATCGTCGACAACTCGGGGCTCGCCAGCAGCGACGCGCTGTTCTACGTCACCGGCCATGGGATCCCGGGCAACGATCTGCTGCCCGACGGCAAGGCGCCCCAGCAAAAGTGGAACTCACCGACGCCCGAACTGCGGATCCTCGACACGACGGGGACCACGCCTTCCGGCACGTTCACCCAGGCGGCCGTCACGATCGACTCGATCGCGGTCACGGGCACGACGGCGAAGATAACGACCACCGTGCCTCATCAGCTCTCCGTTGGCGACAGCGTGTTCGTCTCGGGCACCTTCGGGGTGTCGGGCAGTCAGCCGACGATCGACGCTCGCTTTCAAGGCGTCACGGGAGCGTTCACGGTGACCGGGGTCCATGCGGGAACGCAGTGGTCGGTGAGCGGAACCGACCCCTTCACGGGCGGGCAAGCCGCGGACGCCGGGTGGTTTGAGTTTACGGTTCCGACGCAAACGGGCAGCCCGTCACCGCTCACGCTTGCCGGGTCGGCCGCCGCGTACCTGCCGACGACGATCTCGACGCCGACCGTCACGGCGGTGAGCGCCGATTCGGGCGTCGTCACGGTGACGCTCTCCGCGCCCGCGAACCTCCCGCTCAACTCGCCGATCTTCCTCCAGGGGTTGAGCCAGCCTGGCCTGTCCGTCACGGCCCCGACGTCGTCCCCTTCCATTTTCACGAATGCAAGCCTCGCGGCGGCCGGCGCTCTCATTACGGTCACGACCAACGGCGCCCACGGCCTCGTGCCGGGGCAGGCGATCTCGGTCACGAGCAGCGATACTGCGTACAACTTCATAGGACAGGTCGGCAACACCGGTCTGTTCGATAGCTCGCTTGCGAGCAACCAGTTCACGTACTCTCTGACTGCCGCTCCGACCAGCAAAACGGCCACTGCCACGTCGATCACTCCGACGCTCTCCGGTGCGATCGCCGTGAGCACGAGCCAGCTGGTCGTCAACCTCTCGGGCACGGCTCCCACGAGCGGCTCGGCAACGCTGGCGGGCAACAGCGAAACCACGTTCAATGAAACAAACTACGCCGTCACCTCCATTCCCGCCGCCGCAGGTCTACCAGACACCGCCGTCTGGCTCACGGCCAGTGGCACTCCCTTCACGACGGGTGCCACCGGCAGCGGAGGCACGGTCTCGACCGGAAGCATCGACTTGAACGGCCTGCAGTTGGTCTCGCAGAACGCGTCCACGAACCCCTCACTCACGTCCAGCCAGTTTCAGTACTCTCTGACTGGCGCGAGCGGAACTGTTCCCAGTATGACAGGCGTGAGCCTCTCGGTTGTCACAGTCAAGCCCGTGGCGGTTGCCGCGCTTCCGAAGAACGGGCAATCGCTCCCGATCGTCACGCTCGATGAGAACATCGAGGACTTTTCGGCCCAGCTTGTGCAGATGGTGACACCGGCAGCCGATCTGCCGTTTCCCCTCGGCATCACGCCCGGTGCGGCCGCCATCAGCAACCTCGGAACGCCACCCTTCGCCATCGGGACGCAGTCCGGCAACTCGGTGGCCGACATCGTCGAGTTTTATTACGCGGGCTCAGGCCCGTCGGACTACTCGACCTTCGATCTCAGTGGCGTGGACGGGTTCGCGCTCCCGCTGACACTTACGTCATCGTTGATCAAGCCTGCTGATCATGGAAAGCCGGCGAACGTCAGCACCGTCGGCCTCAACACGGCGCTGGGCACGACCCGTGAGGCCGTGGGCACCGCGTTCGGGCTCTTTGTCGGCAACGAGCCGGCCGACGTGAAGGCGAAAGGGCCCAGCGGGGCCGACTTCAGCCGCCTGCTGTACGACGGCCAGCTGTCCCGCAACCTCGGGGTGAAACAATCGCCCCTGCCGGTCGCGGCGAATCTGTCGAACAGAGTGCTCGATAGCGTATCCATGACCGTCGCCACCGTGCCGGTGTCCGGCGCGCCGACGTCGTTCAACTTTTCGACGGCTGGAAAGGTTCAGATCGTCCCTTCCTCGGAATTCGCGCAAGGCCAACCGTGGTCGAATGTCGCCGTCGGACAGATCGTTGCCGGGGGTGCAATTCCGGCGAATACCTACGTGGAGAGCATCCAGGCCGAGACCGATGGGCAGCACGTCACGTTCAACAATAGCATTCCCAGCGGCTCACTATCGGTCACCTTCAGCCAGCAGACTGGGGTCGTGACGGCGACGAACGCCAACCACGGCCTCGTCCCGGGCCAGACGTTCACGATCACGAATTCGGACCCCCAACTCGACTACGACTCTTCGCTCAAGAAGCCGATCTTCACCGTCGCCAGCACGAAACTCTCCGCTTCCACTTTGAGCAAGGATGAATTCACGTTCGTCTTCACTCCCACGACCACGCCGGTCTTCCCCGCGTCCACGACCACGGTGACGGCGGATGAGCATGGCGTGATCGCCTGGAGCAGCAGCAATCTGCTGGTGCAGGTTGACGGGAGTTTTGCATCGACGCCCGTCGACGGCGGCTTGCTGCAGATCGCGGGCCTTTCGGCGGGGGCGTTCAACGGCATCTACACCGTCGGGCCTGCCGGCGACTATGGGCTGCCCGCCGACAGTGTGCTGCTGACGGTTCCTGGCGGGGCGACGCCGTTTACGATCGGGCAGACGGCAGACGGAGGTCCGACGACGAACGTAGCTCTGCCGATTTTCCAAACGCCGCCGCCCGTGCCGGGCGACCAGTTTTATGTGATCGCTGCGCCGAAGGATTGGCTCATCCAGCAGGGGGCCGCGGTCGCCATCGACGATCCGATGGCAGCCTGGTGGGACACCACGATCGACGCCTTCTTCAAGGACGGAAACTACCTGCAGGTGGCGGTGGGCACCCCGCTTGTCGGGAGCCCCGTCGACCAGTCGCGGATGTACACCGGCACCTACAACACCGCGACGAAGGCCTTCGACTTTTACTGGAGCACGGATCCGACGAAAGCCGTGCAGTTCAGCATCTCCAAGCCCACGCCGGAAAACATCACGCCGGCCATCGCCCCTCCGCCATCCTCGGATCCCTCCTATCCCAAGTACGAGAGCCTCGCCAACGCCCTCTGGGTGTGGGCGCAGTCGGCGATTCCGTCGGGAGACCATGGGCTCGTCTGGGATCAGATCCTGCAGGCCTTCTGCCGCGGCGTCGCGCTCGACGGCGTGTCGACGACGGAACCCACCTCGACCACTTCGGCCGCCAGCAACGCCGCCTGGACAGCGACCGGCAATTGGTATCAGGAACGCACGCTTGCCGATTTTGGCGGCATGACGTCCCACTACTGCCCGTATTCAAAGTTTCTCCACTTCGGCACGCTCGACGGCGGCACCGATCTGACGGGGGCGAAATCCATCTACGTCGGCGGCCTCGCGTACGGGTTCTCCGAGGACGA
>CAZONY010000257.1:0-4097 GCA_964581215.1 uncultured Chitinophagaceae bacterium
GCGACCAGCAAGGGGCTGGCCCCGGGCCAGAAGATCATCCGCCCGGTCGATGATCCGCTCAAGAAGACGGGGCACATCACGATCCTGCACGGCAACCTCGCCCCCGGCTCGGCCGTGGCGAAGATCACGGGCAAGGAAGGCTCGCGGTTTCGCGGGCCGGCCCGCGTGTTCGACAGCGAGGAGGCGATGCTGGCGGCCCTCGAGCAGGGAGCGATCCAGCGGGGCGACGTCGTGATCATCCGGTACGAGGGGCCCAAGGGGGGGCCCGGCATGCCGGAAATGCTCACGCCCACGTCGGCGCTGGTCGGCGCCGGGCTCGGGGCGGACGTGGCGCTCGTGACCGATGGACGATTTTCCGGCGGCTCGCACGGTTTCATCGTGGGGCATGTCGTGCCGGAGGCGCAGGAAGGCGGGCCGATCGCGCTGGTTCGCGACGGAGACACGGTGGTGATCGACGCCGATGCGGCCAGCATCGATGCCGAGGTGTCGGACGACGAGTTTGCCCGCCGGAAGGCCGGTTGGAGGCCGCCGGCGCTCAAGGCCACGCGGGGCATCCTGGCGAAGTACATCCGCTGCGTCGCCCCGGCGTCGCTGGGGTGCGTGACCGACGAGTGACGGACGGGCCGCGACCGGGCCGTTACTTCGGCAGGGGGAGCGACTCGATCGGCACGGGCGGCCCCGGCGAGACGACGGCGCCAGGCGGCAGTCGTTCCGGGGGAATCGGCGCGCCATACACGGGGCCGGCGGATGGCTGGGGCAGCGTGGTCGCGGCGGTCGGCGTTGGTGCCGATGCCGGCTGGAGCCGGGAAAGCGGGATCACCCCGAGTCGCTGCACGAGGCCCGAGAGCATCCTGCCCTCGAGCAGCGGATCGCGGCCCAGCGGAATCCAGCCGATGGTGGGCGTGGGGCTGGCGACCGGACGGGGCGCATCGCCGATCTGCTGGCCGAGCGTGGGGAGCGGGGTCCCGTAGCGGTAGAGCGAGTCGTCGTTGCGGAACGATGCGGCGCCCGTCGTGGCCCGCATCGGCCGCGGCATGTTTTCCAGTTCCTTGTTCACGACCAATTCGATCCGCCAGCCGGCCGGATCGGGGATGAGCCGCATGGTCGCCGCGCGGCGAATCGACTGCAGTGTGCTCTCGAGCCGCTCGCGGAAGCCGACGGAATCCTGCCGCCATGGCTCGAGCAGCGTCGCTCCGGTCTGCGGGAAGGTGTCGATCCGCCCCTCGGTCGGGACTCCATTCGAGAAGACCACCCGCTGCTCGCTCTGGATCTTGAAATAATCGTCCACGACATCGACCATCTTCCGCCAGACCACCTCGGCGTCGAGCGGCGGGATGACCACGGCGTTGGCCGCCGAGAGGATTGGTCCGGGAAGTTCCGGGCCGCCCGGTCCGATGATCGTGCCTGCCGGGAGCGGGGCGAATGGGTCGGGCTGCACCGGAGCCGGCAGGATCTCCTGCGCGGTCAGAGGAGTTGCCGGGCCGCCGATGAGGGTGGCCGCCGCGAGAGCAACGAGGCGGAGCCAGAGCCGGAATCGCACCATGATGGCGGGATGTTCGGGAATCCCGCCGGTCCGCTCAAGGCCAAAAAAGGATCGCAAAAAACCCGGGCGATCGGCCGCGAAATGCCCGCCGTCAGTCCGCCCCGAGGGCGCTCACCAGCTGCATGAACCGGCGGGCGTATCGGGTGTGTGACGTGTGGAGGTGTTCGCCCTGGGAGATGAACCGCATCCGGTCGTTTCGGCCGATGCCCTGCCGCACGAGAATCTGTTCGAAGGGCTCCCGGTCGGTGGCGTAGACGATCAGCAGTTTGTGTTCGTCGAGCTGGACTTCGATGGGCAGATCCGGATGCATGATGGCGATGCTGGAGCAGCCGTCGTGGAGCAGCAGATCCTCGAAATCCCACACCATGCTCTCCAGCACGAGCCGCTCCACGCCCTCGCGATTGAATTCGCCGCGGGCCGGCCGATGATCGCCGGGCTGGCCATCGTGCGAGGCTTCCACGACGACGTCCACCGTATCGCCCAGCGGTTCGATGAGTTCGAGAAACGTGTCGAAGAGGCGTTCGCTGGAGACGGAGGCGATGATGGCCGGCAGTTGCGAGCCCGTTCGCGGATCGACGTAGGCGTCGAAGCGGTAGCCCGATTGCGGGACGACATCCAACTGCCAGCCGGGGCGGACGGCATCCGTGAGCGTGAAGCGCCCGTAGCAGCGGCGGGCGAGGTGGGATTCCAGCGTGGCCCGGTCGGGCCTGGCCACTCCGACCGCAGGGCCGGCACCGGCGGCCGAGGGGGTGGGATCGCTGTCGTCACCGAGGAAGATCTGGGGGAAGGACATGGGCTGGCGACACTCGATGGGGATGAGGGGCGACGGGCTTCGGGCGACCGCTCGGCCGCCGGGGTGCTCAACCCTAGGACACGCTTTCGCTCCGCGCCGTCGCCCGGCCTGCCGTTTCCACGAAACGGCCCGGCGCGTTGCCCTCCGCCGGCCCGATGTCGCATAATCCGGGGCTTCCTCTGGAGAAAGCGGCCTCATGAACGGAAAAATCGTTTCCACCGGGATCACGTTCGACGACGTCCTGCTGGTTCCCCGCTACTCCACGGTGGTGCCCTCGGAGGTGGACCTCTCCACCCGCCTCACCCGCGGCATCCGGCTCACGATCCCGATCGTGAGCTCGCCGATGGACACGGTGACGGAGAGCGAGATGGCGATCGCGCTGGCCCAGGAGGGCGGGCTCGGCGTGATTCACAAGAACCTCTCCGTCGAACGACAGGCCGAGGAAGTCGACAAGGTCAAGCGCAGCGCCAATGGAATCATCGTCGATCCCGTCACCCTGCCGCCGGAGGCCACTGTCGCCCGGGCCCGCGAAGCGATGGATCAGTTCAACATCTCGGGGGTGCCGATCACGACCTCCGGCAGGCTGGTCGGCATCATCACCCGCCGCGACCTGAGGTTTCTCGAAAGCGGCGACACGCCCGTCGCGGAAATCATGACCCGCGAGGGGCTCGTGACGGCCACGGGCGCCGTGTCCCTCGACGAGGCCGAAAAGATCCTCATGGCCAACAAAGTCGAAAAACTGCTCCTCGTCGATGCCGGAGGCCTCCTGACGGGCCTCATCACGATCAAGGACATCGACATGATGAAGCGGTTTCCGAACGCCTGTAAGGACCGGCAGGGCCGGCTCCGCGTCGGAGCGGCGGTGGGCGTGTTCGACTACGACCGGGCCGAGAGCCTGATCGCCAAGGGCGTGGACGTGCTGGTGGTGGACTCGGCCCATGGTCACTCCTCGAACGTGATCGAGACGGTGGAGGCCATCAAGAAGCGCTGGGAGATCGAGGTGGTGGCCGGCAACGTCGCCACCCGCGAGGGCTGCCGCGACCTGATCCGAGCGGGCGCCGATGGCGTGAAGGTGGGCATCGGGCCGGGCTCGATCTGCACCACCCGGGTGATCTCCGGCGTGGGTGTGCCGCAGATCTCGGCCGTCTGGGAGGCAGCGGAAGAAGCCGCCGCCGCCGACGTGCCGATCATCGCCGATGGCGGCATCCGATTTTCGGGCGACATCACGAAGGCCATCGCCGCGGGGGCGCACTGCTGCATGATCGGCGGTCTGCTGGCGGGCGTCGCGGAGAGCCCCGGCCAGACCGTCCTCTACCAGGGGCGCACCTTCAAGTCTTACCGGGGCATGGGATCATTGGGGGCGATGGTGAAGGGATCGAGCGAGCGGTACCGGCAGAAGGCGTCGGGCCGCGGCAGCGACAAGTTCGTCCCGGAGGGCGTGGAGGGCCGGGTGCCCTTCAAGGGGGCACTGAGCACGTTCGTCTACCAGCTCGTGGGCGGGCTGCGGGCCGGCATGGGCTACTGTGGCACGCCGACGATCGAGGATCTCCGTCGCGATGCCCGGTTCATCCAGGTGTCGGCTGCTTCGGTTCGGGAAGGCCACCCGCACGACATCGTGATCACGCAGGAAGCCCCCAACTACAGCACCGAGCACAAGCAGGGTGAATAGTGGGCATTCAGCCTGCGAATGCGCCCTCTGGCGATCGCCGGCTCCGGGGCGGCAAAAGCCGCGTCGCGGGCGAGGATACGCCCAATGCTCCT
>CAZONY010000258.1:0-222 GCA_964581215.1 uncultured Chitinophagaceae bacterium
ACCTGTTCGCGGGTTTTCTCCGGCAAATCCCGCATCCGGCCGATCGTCCCGCCCACGGACGGCCATTCGTCGTCGTACGGTAGTTCGTTTCGCGCGACCCTCTTGAGCTTGGCCACCTCGGCGTCCACCAAGGCCCGGATCTGCAGAACCTCCTTGGGGGTCGAGGAAAATCCGCCGCTGAACCAGACGACGGCAACGACGGCGCCCGCCACCGTCACGAGC
>CAZONY010000258.1:232-4079 GCA_964581215.1 uncultured Chitinophagaceae bacterium
GGCCGCGTGGCGCCGAGGATTGAGAGATCCGGCCGGTTCGCCCACAGGTCTCACGCCCCGCGCCCCGTCCTCGGGGCAATCCCCAATTGGGCGTGGTTTCGTCACCGTTATCGCCTACCCTCTGCCTTGCAGATCAAAACCCTTCTCAAACCACTCCCTCATGCCATAGGGTGGTAGGCTGAATTGGGCGTTCAAGAACCATTGCGGGAGTGCCGTCCGATGTTGTCGTGTCGCGGTTTCTTGGTCGTGGTGGCCTTCACCGTCATCGCCAACACGGCCCCGAGGTGCCAGGCTTCCGTCGTGGTGCCGGTGATCGCGCAGGCCGGGGCGGCACTCGTTCAGCCGGGCGGCATTCAGGGCCTCGCAAACCAACAAAGGCCGGAGATGGTGCAGGCCGAACCCCAGGCTGATCCAGCCGAGCCTGCAGCCGACGGTGCAGCAGCCCCGGCGCCCACAGCCAGCCCGTTCGAGATTCGCTACCTCATCGCCTACGTGCTGATGCTCGTGTTCATCGGCGGCGGCACCGGACTCGTCATCCGGCCCACCGGACGCATCCGGCAGGATCCCGGCAAGAACGTCAAGAAATAAGCTGCGAGAAACCGTCAGAGGGCGGGCACGTCGGTTTCAGGCGGCTGCGACGACTGCCATTCACCGCACCAGTCGCGCTCGTCCGTCGAGGGCCAAATCCCCGCCAGCACGAGCTTTTCGTCCTTGATCTCGGGAAGGGCGGGGGGCAGTCGCTTGCACTGGCCCCAGCCGCTCGCCTCCTTGCTACCGGCCAGCGGCTTCCAAAAGCGACAGGAACCGCACGACGGCTGCCGCCCGTCGGTTGGGTCATCGTCGCCCGAATCGTGCGTCATGCCGAGTGATACCACGCTGCCGTCCGCTTTGACCGTGTTCGTTACAAGCCCGCCGGGCCGGTCGTCTCCTTCTGCCGCTGCTCCTTCTTGGCGGGAAACTCGACGACCACGAGCGTCTTCTTCTCTGGATCGTAGGCCCACTCCTGGTAGTAGGGGAGCATCGGGAGTTGGATGCCGTCGGGCTGATCCTTGCCGATGATCGCCGACATGAACTCGGCATAGTCATTGGGCTTCCGGCCCGCCTCGACTTCGTAGATCTGCATCTTCTGATCGACGGCCATCACGCCCATGCGGCCGACGCTCGTGCGGTAGGCGTCGGAATAGACCTCGAGCCCCTCGCCGGTGATCTGCATATTTGCAAGCACGCCGCCATCGGCCAGCGCCTTGTCGAGTTCGAGCACGTTCTGCGTCGTCTTGCGGATCACCTCACGTGTCTTGACCGCCGCCGGCTTGGGAGGCTCTTCCTTCGCCGCACACCCAACTGTCGCCACCACGCCAGCCATCAGCAGCGTCATCCACCGAACGCTCACCCCGTTCATCGTTCGCTCCCCTCGGGACCAGACGAGAGCCGGCACGTGCCGACCACTCCCGGTACTGTACTCGCCCCCGCCGCCCCGGCCCAGCGGCGACGACAGGGTGCAGGCTTCTCCCATATGGCGTAGGCTTCAGCCTGCGCTCCGACATGACGTCACGCCCCGCTCCCCCGTCGCTCCTCGCCCCCGCGCCGCTGGCGTGGATCCTGCTCGATTGGGCGGCCAGCGCCTTCTCCACGATCCTGATCACGCTGGTCGTGGCGTACGTCGAAAAAGTCGTCTTCGCCAACGGCGGCTGGGGCGTGGCCGGCGGCGTCGTGTGGGCCTGGATCATCGCGGCCACGATGCTGCTTTCGGCCGTCATCGCGCCCTGGCTTTCGGCCTGGGCCGACCGCACCCACTCGCACCAGCGCGCCCTGCTGGCGGCCGTGGCCGTCGGCAGCGGGGCGTGCCTGGTGCTGGCCGCCGTGCCCTCGACCTGGCGGCTGGCCGTGGCCGCGAGCATCGTCGTGGCCGGAGTGGGCTTCGACATGGGCGCCATTTTCGCAGGCAGCCTCCTGCCACGGTTGGCCCAGGGAGCGGCCGCCGACCGGCTCTCGGCCGCCGGGTTCGCCGGCGGCTACGCAGGCGGCGCGATCGCCCTCGTGCTCGCGACGTGGGTGGTCGGAGCCCGCGACACGCTGGGCCTCTCCGCCGCCGACGCGCTGCGGGCGAGCTTCGCGATCATGGGAGCCTGGTGGCTGATCTTTTCGCTGCCGGCGCTGTTCGTGCGGATGGGTGACGGCCACTCACCGGATCATCAGGCCACCTCGACGCGGGAACTCCTTGCCTTTGCCCGGTCGCTCACATCGGCCGCCGACGGTCGGCCGCTGGCCGCCGTCCTGGGCGGGGCCACGCTCGTGATGGGGGCCGTCCAGACGGCGATCTCACAGTTTTCGAGCGTGGCGATCGAGGACTTCCGGATGGAGCCGGCGGCGGTGGTGCGGCTTGTGCTGCTCGTGCAGGGCGTGGCCCTGCCGGGAGCGCTCCTCATGGGCTGGCTCTCGGCCCGCTGGAGCCGGCGGGGCGCACTGGCGCTGTGCCTGGGTGGCTGGGCGGCCGTGCTCGTGCTGGCCTGGTTCGTCCGCGGGCCCACGCATCTCCACGCCCTCGCCGTGCTTCTGGCGCTGGTGCTCGGCGGCGTGCAGAGCGTCGTTCGGGCGACCGTGGCCGGACTCGCTCCGCGGGGCCGATATGGCGCCACGTTCGGGCTGTTGCAGATCGGCACCAAACTGGCCGGCTTCGTGGCGAGCCTCGCCTTCGGAGCCCTGTACGCCGCCTCAGGCCATTCGCGGGCAGGATTGCTCGCCCTCCTCGCGCAACTCGTCGCCGGCTGGTGGGTGCTCGGTTACTCGAGGCCGAGCACGTCCCGCATCGAATAGAGGCCGGCCGGCCGGCCGACCAGGAAGGCCGCCGCCGCGAGCGCACCCGTCGCGTAGCAATCGCGGCTGGTCGCCCGGACGTTCACCGCGAGCGACTCGCCATCGAGGCCGAAGAGGATGGTGTGTTCGCCGGGATTGTCGCCCGCGCGGACGGCGTGATAGCCGATCTCGTCGGCCGGACGGGCTCCGGGCCGCCCCTCGCGCCCATGCACGGCCCGCGTCTGCCCCATCGCCTCCTGCGCGATCGCACCAAACTTCAGCGCCGTGCCGCTCGGCGAATCCTCCTTGTGACGGTGATGGCACTCGACGATCTCCACGTCGGCCCGCGCACCGATCCGCTGCAGGAGCGCGCCGGCGCGGCCGACGAGATCCATCGCGATGTTCACCGCCAGGCTCATGCTCGGCGACTGCAGGATCGCGATCGAGCGGGACGCCGCGTTGATCGCGGCGCGATCCGCATCGCCGAGGCCCGTCGTCGCCACCACGAGCGGCACCCGGGCCCGCTCGCAGGCCTGCACGATGCCCACGACGGCCTCGGGGAGTGAAAAGTCGATCACGACGTCCGTCGGGCAGGACCACGAGTCGGCGATCGCCACGCCCACGTCGCCGATCCCGGCGAGCGCACCGGCATCGACGCCGAGTCGCGGGTGGCCGGCACGCTCGATCGCCCCCACGAGCTTCCAGGGAGGCGCGGCGGCCGACGCGCAGGCGACGATCCGCTGGCCCATCCGACCGGCGGCACCGTGGACGACGAGACGAAGCGGCCCAGTAGTCCTGAATGCAGTGGTCGTGAATGCGGTGGTCATGAATAGAGGTCGATCGCCTGCACGATGTCGTCGAGCCGGTTGCCCACGCTCACGGCCCGGTTGGCGAAGCTCGCACGGCTCACGCCACGGCTCCCGAGCACCTCGTTGAAGAGCTTTTGGTCGGTCGTGTGATACGCCACCGTGGCCGTCGGGTCCTTGAGCTGGTGGCCGGTGAGGATGCAGACCACCCGCTCATCGCGGCCGATCACGCCCTCCGCCACGAGCTG
>CAZONY010000259.1:0-4071 GCA_964581215.1 uncultured Chitinophagaceae bacterium
TGCACCTCGGCATCAACCTCGTCCGCTACGCCTTCGACCAGTGGAACGACGCGGTGACGAAGGCCCGCAAATGACCGGACGACGAACCGCACCATGAATTGGAACTGGAACTCCTTCGGCATCATCGGCTACCTGGCCCTCGCGATCGCGCTGGCCACGCCCGTCGTGCTCGCCCTCGGCCTCCTGCGGCGGTCGTCGCCGCGGATGCTGCACCTCGCCGTGATCCTGGCGGCGGTCGCGCTCGCGTGCGCGGAGATCAACTCCGCCTTCCACGTCGATCGGCTGGAGCCGGACCGCTCGGCGGAGGTGGCCGCCCAGGAGGCGGCCGCCGAGGCCCGCAAGCAGGAGCGGCTCGCCACGCTCGAGGAGGGCCGCGAGTCGCAGGCGGCGAAGATCCGGTTCGCCGAGGATGCGAAGGGCGACGCCCTCGACCGGGCGGGCCTCGACGACACGGACCTCAAATACCTCGACAAGATCGAGCAGGAATCCGAGAAGGAGAAGACTCCCGAGTGGAAGCGGCAGAAGAAGGCCCGCGGCGCCGCCGGGAGCGGCGAGGAGAGCCTGGAGGCCCGTCTCGACTCCGGCGACGATGCACCGGCGGGCGTCGATGCTGGTGAGGCCGATCCCGAGGCGGTGCGGCAGCCGATCGTCGTGTCGGAGGCGCAGCTGGCGATGGCCCATCGCGTGGATCGGCTCAGCCTCTCGCTGGCGAGGCTCTTGCTCCTCGTGGGCCTCGCGATCACGGGAATCGACTGGCTGCGGCGGGCCAACGACTACGAGCAGGCCTATCTGCCGCTGCCGGTGCCGAGCCGGCTCGTCGATGCGGTGCGGCCGCTGCCGGCGATCGTCGTGCGGCCGCGGCCGCCGCGGCGGCCCATCGCCGAGGAACTCGCCTGGCTCCTGCGCCGGGGCGACTCGTTCGTCTACCTTGCCCCCGGGCACGTTGTGGCCGGGGAAGTGCTCGCGAAGCTCGCCGGATTCGAGACGCGCCGCCGGCGGCCCGTCCAGATCCTCCACGTGGGCGAGGGGGGCGAGACGTGCAGCAACCGGTTCATCTTCGAGTCGCTCTGGTGCGGCCGCTGCTCGTTCGTGATCGACGATCCGGCCCGTGCCGAGCTTCTCGTGAAGGAATTCTGGAGATTCCTGAAGGAGCGGCAGGCGACGCGGGCCCGTGCCGGACAATGGGCGCATATCGTTTGGGATCTGTCCACGGCGGCGCCCGCGTCGGCCCCGGAGGCCTCGGCCTTCATCAACCAGTGGAAACAGATGCTCCAGGCGGTGTCGAGCCTGGGGAAGCGTGCCGGATTTTCCGTTTTCCTCTGCCGGGAGGGCGATGCCCAGTCGCTCGCACCGGCAGCCTCTTCTGAACCGACGGGGGTTTGATGATGAACGCATCCACGCGACGTATTCGGCTCGCTTCCGCCACCGGCTTCCTGTCCGTCGTCACTCTCGCATGCCTGTGGCTCGGTGCCACCGCGGCCGCGGCCGACCGCGAGGTCACGGAAGAGCAGCAGGCGGCCGTTGGCGGCGCCGCCGACGAGGTCGTCAAGCCCACGCGGCCGGCGAAACTGCCCGACTATACGAAGGGGGCGGCCATTCCCCCGGAGACCCTGACCCGATACCTCGGTCCCACGGGGATCGAGGGCGTCTATGCGGGCGGCTTCGGCGGCGACCAGTTCCTCGTGCAGAAGGTGGCCCCCGGCTCTCCTGCCGTCGGCAAGATCCTGCCGGGCGACGTGCTCCTCGGCGTGGGCGGCACGGCCTTCGCCCCCGGCGGCCACCTCGGCGTGCTCATCGGCAACGCGATCATCGAGGCCGAGAAGGAGGAGAACGGCGGCCGGCTCGTGTTCTCCGTGTGGCGCGACGCCAACTGGGCCAAGCGGAACGGCTCACTCGACACCGACAGCGTCGATCTCGACAAAGCCTTCGCCGCGGCCGGGGAGGGCGACGCCCTCTACGACTGGCAGCCGAAACAGGCCAAGGAGCAGGCCGTCCAGGACCAGAAGTTCAAGGAGTTTCCGATCGACGGCTCGACGCTCGACGTGGAACTCACGCTGCGGACGTTTCCCGCCTACGCCGACACGGCGCCGTTCGACTGCCCGAAGACGAAGCAGATCCTGGAGGACGCCTGGAAGGTGCTCGAAAAGCATTTTCAGAACGACCCCAAGCACCCGAACACCGATCGCGGCGCCTACCTGCGGGTGATCGCGATGCTGGCCTCCGGCAAGCCCGAGCACCGGGAGATGGTGAAGCAGTGGGTTCGCAGTCCCCAGGCCAAGGCGTGGCAACCGGGCTTCGTGGGGTCGATCGACATGATGAAGGGGGAGGGCTACCTGACGTGGCGGGTGGGCTTCGTCGGCCTGCCCTGCGCGATCTACTACGAGGCCACCGGCGACGACTACGTGCTGCCCGCCCTCGAAGAGTGGGCCGTGAAGACGTCGATGGGCCAGAGCGGCCGCGGCTCCTGGGGCCACACGTTCGCCTGGCCCTCGTTCAACGGCGGCAAACTCCACGGCATGAACCCCGGCTACGGCGCCCTCAACGCCGCCGGCAACCACTGCTTCTTCCTGATCGCGCTGGCCAAGAAGCTCGGCGTGAAACATCCCGAGGTCGATGCCGCGGTGGAGCGGGCCCGGCAGTTCTTCGGCTCCTACGTGGACCAGGGGGGCATCCCCTATGGCGACCACGGCGCGGCCGACACCGACGACAGCAACGGCAAGAACTCGGGCACCGCCTTCGCGATGAAGTGCCTCGGCGACGATTATGCGGCCAAGTATTTCGCGACGATGGCGGCCCACGCCTCGTTCACGCCGCGCACGGGCCACGCCCATGACTGGCACACGAACTGGTCGTGCTGGGCCGCGAGCCTCGTCGGGCCGGAGGCCCGCATCCTCGCCGAGCGGAACATGCGCTGGCGGCGGACGCTCTGTCGCCGCCACGACGGCAGTTTTGTCTACCAAGGCGAGTACAGCACGCTCATCGACCCGACGACGACGGAGGTGTTTCACCAGGCTGTGGCCCTCCGGCAGACGCTCATCACCGGCAAGGATCCCGACAAGAGCCTGTGGCTCAACGACCGCGAGATGAAGCAGTTCCTCGCGACCGCCCAGGGGCAGTTCAACGACCCGTGGCTCGACGCCAAGGCCGGCACGCCCTGGCAGAAGCGCAGCACCGATGAACTCTTCGACCTGCTCGACATCTTCAAGCCGAAGATGCGACGGCTGGTCGCCGAGGAGTTGGGCAAGCGGTTCCAGGCGGGGGAGAAGGGGATCGCGGACCGGCTCGTGAAGCTCCTCGCGAGCGACGCGCCGCGGATGCGCGACGGCGCGATCCGGGGACTCGCGGCCTGCGGCACCGACACGGTGCTCGCGAACCTCTCCAAGATCACGAAGCTGCTCCAGGACCCGAACGACTTCGTGCGGATCACGGCGGTCGCCGCTGTGTCGCGGGCCGCTGCCGACGCCGAGACGCAGCAGGCGATGCTGGCCGCGGCCGTGGCTCCGCCCAAGGCCGTCGCCCCCAACAGCGTCCGCAACGCGATCCAAAACCCGCTGTTCGGCGTCGATACGCCGCTGGCGAAGGCGCCGTTCGCGGCCGGCTTTGACGAGGCGCTCGTGCGGGACTCGCTTGAGGGCGTGCTGACGCTCGATCCCGCCGGCAAGTCCTTCCTCGGAGCCCGGGTGAACGATTGGGACAAGGACACGGTCGTCCGGCTGGCCGACCCGCTCGTCTTCATCGCGGAGAACGAGCAGATCGGCGACCAGATGTTCGCCAGCCGATCGCCCCCCGCCCAGGCGCTGCTCCAGCGGCTTGGCTACCGCGAGGGCTATGCGTCCACCGCCTACCAACTGGGCCGGCATGCGGCGCTCCCGCGGCACCTGCGGAACCGGGTCACGGTGATCCACCCTCGCAAGCCGCTCATCAGTTCGGTCGCGATCAAAAAGGAGCCTGCCGCCTTCCGCGACGCGATCGTCACGATGCAGACCGTGCTCATCGACAACCCGCTCTTTTCGGTTGGCGAGCCGAAGGGCGAATTCGTCGTGCAGGTGCCCGTCGCGCAGCTCCTGAAGC
>CAZONY010000260.1:0-4069 GCA_964581215.1 uncultured Chitinophagaceae bacterium
TCGACTCGTTCGAGACCTGGTCGGGATGCGTGGCCCCGGCAGTGCCGAACCCAAACTCCATCTTGAGCTGCCGCTTCACCGGCAGGATCGTGACGGTGTCGATGCCGAAGGGAAGCTTGAATCGCAGACCGGGGCCCACCGTGCCGATGAACCTGCCGAACCGCTGCACCACGCCCACGCTCTCCGGCCCGACGGTGTAAACGCCCCGCGCGAGCCCGCCCAGAACGGCGACCAGGAGCGCGGCGGCCAGCAGCAGCGACACGGACAGGCCACCACCCGGCGCGGGCCATTGCGGCCCGCGCGGAAATTGCGGCGATCCGGGGAATTGAGGAAATCGTGGAAACTCGACCATGGGATGAAACCCTACCCTCGCCGCACCGCGAAGTCGAATGACGACCTGGGAGAAACCCCGAAAAAGAAACGGCCCGGCCGGAGTCAGCCCCCTCAGGTCGCCGGCCGCGATCGATGCCCCGCCTGGCGACAACCATCTATACTGTCGGGCCCGCGGTCGGGCCGACCGTCCGCGTGCCGCACGTCGCTGGCGTGATCCCACGGCTTCAAGAGGTGCCCGATGATGAGCATTCGCAGTCTTTCCGCCCTCGCGCTGCTTCTGTCGTTCGCAGCCCGAGCAATCGCCGCCGACGCCCCCGCTCCGGCCACGAGCCTCGATGCCCTGGGCCGCTGGGTGATCGCCGCCGATTTCGCCAAGGACGGCTCCACGCTGGTGACCGCCGGGGGGGAGAGCCTGCTCTACCGCCCCGGTGACGTGATCGTGTGGAAGGCCGACGGCACGCGGGTGGGAGACCTAGCGGGACATCCCACGACGGTCTGGGCCGTGAAGATCTCGCCGGACGGCAAACGCGCGGCCACCGCAGGATACGACGGCCTCGTCAAACTCTGGGACTATCCCGCCCGGACCCCTGCCAGCGATCTCAAGAAGCACAAGGGCTGGGTCCGGTCGCTCGACTTCTCCCCCGACGGCACGACACTGGCCACGGCCGGCGAAGACGGCACCGTCGTGCTCTGGGATGCAACGACCGGCGCCGAGGTCAAGACGATCGCCGCCCATGGCGGGCCGGTGACGTCCCTCGAGTTCTCGCCGAACGGCGGCATGCTCGCCACGGGCGGGGGTGACAAGCTCGTGAAGTTCTGGGACGTCGCCGGCGGCACGGAGAAGGGAAAACTCGAAGGCCACGGCGACGCCGTCTGGTCGGTGGCCTTCTCGCCCGACGGCACCAAGCTGGCCTCCGCCGGCGCTGATCGCGTGATCAAGCTCTGGAACACGGCCGACTCCAAGGAGATCGCGACGCTTTCAGGACACAAGGACTGGGTGACGAGCGTGGCCTTCTCTACCGACGGGGGCCGTCTCGCGTCGGGCAGCCTCGACGGTGCCGTGAAGCTCTGGGACGTCGCCACCCAGGGGGAACAGGAGGGGCCGGCTGCGGAAAAGTCGAGCGTCTGGAGCGTCGCCTTCTCGCCCGACGCCAAACAGCTGTTCGTGGGAACGCACACCGGTGCGAAGCTCGTGGCGGTCCCGGCGGCGAAACTGCTGCCGCCGCCCCCGCCGCCACCCGCCGCCACGCCCCCGCCCGCCGAGCCGCCGAAGCCGTGACCGGCCGACCTCGCCGGAATGTCGCCCAGGATCGAATCCATGTCGTCGCGTGCTTCATCCCCGGAACTCGTCCTGCGCGTCAACGGTGAGGAGAGGCGGTTTCTCCCGGGCACGACGGCGTTATCGGTGGTGCAGTCGTTGGGCCTGGAGGGGCGGCCGCTGGCGGTCGAAGTGAACGAGCGGGTCGTGCCACGGGCCGACCTGGGGCGGTGTATGCTGTCTTCCGGAGATCGGCTCGAGATCGTCACGCTCGTCGGTGGCGGCTGAGCGCGAGCCGCTTCGCCAGCGCACGAGCACGCCATGTCTGCCTCTCTCGACTCGATCCCAGCCTCGATGCCCGTCGCCGACGTGCTCCGCGTGGGAGATGTCGCGCTTTCCAGCCGACTGGTGGTCGGCACCGGCAAATACGCGACTTATGCCGAGATGGCCCGCTGCCTCGAGGCTTCCGGGGCCGATTGCGTGACGGTCGCCGTGCGGCGGGAGCGGATGGTGAACGCGGCGGGTGAAAACATCCTCGACCATCTCGATGCCACGCGGTACACGCTGCTCCCCAACACCGCCGGCTGCTATTCGGCCGATGACGCCGTACGGGTGGCCCGCCTGGGCCGCGAACTGCTCCGCGATCTGGGCAACCCGGGGTCGGAGTGGGTGAAGCTCGAGGTCCTCGGCGACCCGAAGACACTGCTGCCCGACCCGGTCGGCACGCTGGAGGCGACCGCGCGGCTGGTGGAGGAGGGCTTCACCGTGCTCGTCTACACCAGCGACGATCCGGTGATCGCGAAGCGGCTGAAGGGGCTCGGGGCCGCCAGCGTGATGCCAGCCGGCAGCCCGATCGGATCGGGCCAGGGAATCCTCAATGCCAACAACCTGCGGATCTGCATGGAGTATCTGAAGGACGGCGATCCGGGCTATCCCGTCATCGTCGATGCGGGCGTGGGCACGGCCAGCGACGTGGCCGAGGCCATGGAACTGGGCGTCGATGGCGTGCTGCTCAATACGGCCATCGCGCATGCCGCCGATCCGCTGCGGATGGCCCGAGCCATGAGAGCCGCCTGCCATGCGGGGCGGGAGGCCTTTCTCGCCGGGCGGATCCCGCGGCGGCGCTACGCCACGGCCTCGAGCCCGGACGAGGGCGTCATCGGCGGAGCGCGCTGATGCTGGCCAAACGGATCATTCCGTGCCTCGACGTCGAGAAGGGGCGCGTGGTGAAGGGCACGCGGTTCCTCGAACTGGTGGATGCCGGCGACCCCGTCGCCGTGGCGGCGCGGTACGAGGCGGAGGGTGCCGACGAGTTGGTGTTCCTGGACATCACCGCCAGCCACGAGGGGCGGGCGATCATGCTCGACATGGTGCGTCGGGTGGCGGAGACGATCTTCATGCCGTTCACGGTCGGCGGAGGCGTCCGCACGCTCGACGACGCCGTGCAGCTCGTGCATGCCGGCGCGGAGAAGGTGAGCATCAATTCGGCGGCGGTGCGGACGCCGACGCTCGTCACCGCCGTGGCCGACCGGCTCGGCAGCTGTGCCACGGTGGTGAACATCGATCCCAAGCGGGTGATCCGCGACGGCCGGGAGGTGTGGGAGGTGTTCGTCAACCGGGGCAGGGTGCCGACGGGCCTGGAGGCGGTGCCCTGGGCGCGTGAGGTGGAGCGGCTGGGCGCCGGTGAGATCGTGCTCACCTGCATGGATCGCGACGGCACCCGGGACGGCTACGATCTGGAGATCACCGCCGCCGTCAGCCGGGCCGTGGGCATCCCCGTGGTGGCCAGCGGAGGGGCGGGCCGCCCGGAACATCTCGCCGAGGCGATCCAGCGCGGCGGGGCCGACGCCGTCCTGGCCGCTGGAATCTTCCACTTCGGAGAGTGTACGATCCGGGAGGTGAAGGAACTCTTCCAGTCCTGCGGGATTCCCGTTCGTCCCGCTCCGCAGCATGGCCACGCTCGAATCAACGACTGACCAGGCGGCCGCCTCCCCGGCCGCCGCCGAATCCGCCGCTCCCAAGCCGGCCGCCGCCGGGCTCGAGATCGATCGCCTCTTCGAAGCGCTCGTGAAGCTCAACGGCAGCGACCTGCACCTGAAGGTCGGTCAGCCGCCCTTCATGCGGGTGAAGGGATCGCTCACGCCGCTGAAACACCCCCGCATCGACGCCGAGCACATGAAGCGGCTGTGCATGCCGATGCTCGACGAGCGCCAGAAGCGGATCTTCGCCGAGGATGGCGGGGCCGACTTCGCCTACTCCTGCGCGGTGGATGGCAAGAAGTGGCGGTTTCCCGTCAACCTGCTCACCCAGCAGGGGGCGATGGGCCTGGTGGCTCGAAAGGTCAACGACAGCATCCCCGATTTCGAAAAGCTCTTTCTGCCGCCGGCGATCGAGCGGCTCTGCCAGTTCGACCAGGGCATGGTGCTGCTGGCGGGCGTGACGGGCTCCGGTAAGAGCACCACGATCGGCTCGATGCTC
>CAZONY010000261.1:0-4044 GCA_964581215.1 uncultured Chitinophagaceae bacterium
CTACGGCGGCCTCTCCACCTGCATCTTCATGCTCGGTTGGGCGACGGGCGGATTGATCTTCGGCGTCATCGGCGACCGTCTGGGCCGTGCGAAGACGATGATGATCACGATCGTGATCTATTCGATCTGCACCGGCCTCTCCGCCCTTTCCCGCGGCTTCTGGGATTTCGCCTTCTACCGCTTCATCACGGGCCTCGGCGTGGGGGGGGAATTCGCCGTGGGCGTGGCGCTGGTGGCCGAGGTGATGCCCGACCGGGCCCGGCCCTATGCGCTCGGGCTGCTCCAGGCGCTCTCGGCGGTGGGCAACTTCGCCGCGGCGCTCATCGGTATCGGCCTCGGCCAGGCTCAGCTCCACATGGGCACCAAGCTGTACGGATGGGAGCCGTGGCGATGGAAGTTCGTCATCGGCGCCCTGCCGGCCGTGCTGGCGCTGGTCATCCGGGCCGGGCTGAAGGAGCCCGAGCGGTGGCAGGCGATGAAGGCGAAGGCGACCGCGGCCGGGGAGAAACTCGGGGGCTACGGCCCGCTGTTCGCCGATCCGCGGTGGCGAAAGAACGCGATCCTCGGCACGCTGCTGGCCTGTGCCGGCGTCATCGGCCTGTGGGGCATCGGCTTCTTCACGCCCGACCTGGTGCGGAGCGCGTTTCTGAAGGCCTACAAGGCTCAAGGACTCTCCGAGCAGGAGATTGCCGGCCGGCTGACGATCTGGCCGGCCGTGGCGATGATGATGATCCAGGTGGGGGCGTTCACGAGCATGATGCTGGCCGCCCGGATCTGCCAGCGCATCGGCCGCAAGCCCTTCTTCGCGATCGCCTTGACGCTGGCGCTCCTCTCGACGGCCTTCGTGTTTCGCTATCTGGACGACCCCAGCGACATCTGGTGGATGCTGCCGATCATGGGGTTTTGCCAGCTGTCGCTCTTCGCCGGCTACGCGATCTACTTCCCGGAGTTGTTCCCCACCCGGCTGCGGAGCACCGGTACGAGCTTCTGCTACAACGTCGGCCGTTTCGTGGCGGCGAGCGGCCCGTTCCTGCTCGGCCAGCTGTCCAGCACCGTCTTCAGCGGCATCCAGAGCCCCGCCTGGATGAGCGAGCCGATGCGGCCGGCCGGGATCGCGATGTGCAGTGCTTTTCTCATCGGACTCGCCGTGCTCCCCTTCCTGCCGGAGACGAAGGATCGTCCGCTGCCGGAGTGAACGGCTGCCGACGGAAGGCGTGAACGCCCGGCCGCCGCCTGCTACAGTGTTTTCCGGGCGGCCGCCATGGAGCCGCCCGCATGCCTACGGAGTGAAAACCGCCGATGCGTTGGGAAGGTCGCCGCCAAAGCAAGAACGTCGAGGATCGCCGCAACATCGCCGCGCCCGTGATGGTGGGCGGCGGGTTGTTCACGATCCTGCTGATGATCGTGATGATGTTCCTCGGAGCGCCCCCCGAACAGCTCGCCAAGATCGCGGTACCGCCGCAGGCCCCCCGGCAGCAGGCGCCGCAGCAGGACGCCAACGACGAGATGAAGCAGTTCGTCTCCGTGGTGCTCGCCGATAACGAGGACGTCTGGGGCAAGCTCTTTCCGCAGCACTTCCAGGGCCGCTACGCGCCCCCCACGCTCGTGCTCTTCACCGGCCAGGTGAAGAGCGCCTGCGGGTTCGCCAGCGCCGCCGCCGGGCCCTTCTACTGCCCGCTCGACAAGAAGGTGTACATCGACCTCGCCTTCTATGACGAACTCAAGCGGCGGTTCGGCGCTCCGGGCGACTTCGCCCAGGCCTACGTGATCGCCCACGAGATCGGCCACCACGTGCAAAACCTGCTCGGGATCAGCGACAAGGTGCAGGCGATGCGGGCCCGGCTCTCGGAACGGGACTACAACAAGCTTTCGGTGCGGATGGAATTGCAGGCCGATTTCCTCGCCGGTGTCTGGGCCCATCACGTGGCCCGCTACGCGGGGATCGTGGACGAGGACGACATTCGGGAGGCCGTCAACGCCGCCGCCGCGATCGGCGACGACCGGATCCAGAAGCAGTCGCAGGGCTTCATCGTGCCCGATGCTTTCACCCACGGCTCGAGCGAGCAGCGCGTGCGATGGTTTCTCTACGGACTCAAGGAAGGTAATCCCGACCTGATGGACCGCGCCTTCGAAGTCGACGAGCCGTGACGAGCAATGAATATCCTGCTCAGCGGCGCGACGGGCTACGTGGGCAGGTGCCTGCTGCCTGAACTCGAGCGCCGGGGGCACGCGATCCGCTGTCTGGCCCGGCGGCCCGAGAAACTTGCCGGCAAGGTCGGGCCGACGACCACCGTGGTGGCCGGAGATGCGTCCGACCCGGAAGCGCTCGCCCGGGCCTGCGCCGGCATCGACACGGCCTACTGGCTCGTCCACTCGATGGAGAGTGGCGTCGACTTCGAGCGCGCCGATCGCTTGGCCGCGGAACGATTCGGGGCCGCCGCCCGGGCCGCGGGCGTGAAGCGGATCATTTACCTGGGCGGCCTCGGCGCCGACGACGACACCCTCTCGGCCCACCTCCGCAGCCGGCACGAGGTGGGGGCGATCCTGCGGGCCAGCGGTGTCGAGGTGGTCGAGTTTCGGGCCTCCATCATCATCGGAGCGGGCAGTTTTTCGTTCGATCTGGTCCGCACCCTCGTGGAAAGGCTGCCGGTGATGGTCTGCCCGGCCTGGGTGGCCACCCCCACCCAGCCGATCGCCATCGCCGACATCGTGGCCTACTTGGCCGCGGCGGTGGACCTGCCGGGCAACGGATCCCGGACCTTCGAAATCGGCGGCCCGGACAAGGAATCCTATGGCGCTATCATGCAGGAGTACGCCCGGCAGCGGGGTCTCAAACGATTGATGATTCCGGTGCCGGTGCTGACGCCGCGGCTCTCCAGCCTGTGGCTGAAACTCGTGGCGCCGCAGTATTCGAAAGTGGGACGCAAGTTGATCGACGGCCTGAAGAATCCGACCGTGGTGACCAGCGACGCGGCGCTGCGGGAGTTTCACATCCGTCCCCGCAACCTGGCGACGGCGATCCGCGACGCCGGCCTCAATGAGGACCGCGAGTTTGCCCACAAGCGATGGGCCGACGTCGCCGACGTGGAAGACCTGCCGCGTCGCTACGGCGGCAAGGCCGAAGGAAGCCGGCTCGTGGACCACCGGCACGCCGTGGTCGCCGTCGCACCGGAGCGGGCCTTCGCCGCGATCGAGCGGATCGGTGGAGCCCATGGCTGGTATGCCTGCAACTGGCTCTGGCAGCTTCGCGGCTGGATGGATCGGTGTATCGGCGGACCGGGCATGTCTCGCGGCCGTCGTGATCCCGAGAAACTGGTCTCGGGAGACACGCTCGACTGCTGGCGCGTGGAAGTCTGCGACCCGCCGCGCCGCCTGCGACTGGCCGCCGAGATGAAGATGCCGGGCCGCGGGTGGCTCGAGTTCGAGGTGGTGCCACGGGACGGCGACGTGACGATCCACCAGACGGCCGTGTTCGACCCCAAGGGGCTCGGCGGCCTCGCCTACTGGTATGCGATCTGGCCCCTTCACGAGCTGGTCTTCACCCGCATGCTCGCCGGCATCGTCCGGTCCGCCGTGCGCCAGGCGTAGCTGGAGCATCGCGTTGCTGGTATCGGAGAGGACGGCGTAGACACGTCGCGGATGCTTTCAGCGCACGGCGCGATTGCGGCCCAGGGCGGCCCGCTCCTGCCAGCGAAGCGCGAGGATCGTGACGACGGTCGCCACCGTGATCTGCGTGGCGAGGGCCGCGATCGGAATCCAGATGGCGGGGTCGTAGCTGCCGAGGTTCTGCCAGAACACGGGCACGCCTTCCCCCTCGCTGCGGCAGCCGCGATGCGCCCAGTAGAGCGGCGAGAAGAGCTTCGCGAGCACAGCGAGCACGCCCCCCCTGATCGGCAGGATCGTGGCTCCGAGCAGGATCTGGGGCGTGATCAGGAGCGGCACGGCGAGCACGCCCTTGTCGGTCGATCGCACGCAGGCCGAAACGATCAGGCCGATCGCCGCACAGGCCACGGCGGCGAGCCAGTTGCAGGTGGCCGAGACGAG
>CAZONY010000262.1:0-4022 GCA_964581215.1 uncultured Chitinophagaceae bacterium
CCCCCACCTCGACGATTCATTCGACGTGGCCACGGGGCTGCGGCTTGCCCGCGGGCTCCTGATCGAGATCGCGGGCATGGGCCTGCCGACGGCCACGGAGTTTCTCGAGCCGATCACGCCGCAATACATCGCCGACACGATCGTCCTCGGAGCCATCGGCGCCCGCACGACCGAGAGCCCGACCCACCGGCAGATGGCCAGCGGCCTCTCGATGCCGGTCGGCTTCAAGAACTCCACCGACGGCTCGCTGCAGGCGGCGATCGATGCCATGCAGTCGGCCCGTGCGCCACACAGCTTCCTGGGCATCGACAACGAGGGAGGAACGGCCGTCGTCTCGACGACGGGCAACCCGTGGGGCGTGCTCATGCTTCGCGGAGGACGCAGCGGGTCGAACTATTCGCCTGAGGTCATGCGGGAGGCGCGGGAACGGCTCGAGGCGGCCGGTCTGCCGCCGCGGATCATCGTCGATTGCAGCCATGCCAACTCGGGCAAGGATCACCGCCGGCAGTCGATCGTCTGGCGGGACGTGCTCGAACAGCGGGTTGCGGGCGACGCCTCCATCGTTGGCATGATGCTCGAGAGCAACATCAACCCGGGGAGCCAGCCGCCGGCGCGGGATCGGGCGGCGTTGCAGTATGGCGTGTCGATCACCGATGGCTGCATCGGCTGGGCAGAGACGGAAGAGCTGCTTCTCGAGGCTCACGCCCGGCTTTGAAAAAGCCCCCTGTCGGCGGGCACCGCCATATTTTGGCGAGGGGAGATGTCTCGACGCCGTCGGTGGGGGCCGCTAGCATCCTGCCCTCCCACGCGCGAAAGGATTCGCCATGCAGATGCCGGTTCGCCTCGCCATTGGCCTGTCTTCGGTCACGTTTCTCGCCACGACAGCGGTCGCCCAGTTCGCTCCGCAGCCGGTGCTTCCGGCCCAGCCGTTGCCACAGGCCATGACCACCGGCTCGGCCGAGATCCAGACGGTCGTGATGGCCCGCCAGGCGCTCGATGAATTCTTCGGACTGTCGATCGAATCGATTCCCCCCGCGATGCTCAAGGATGCCGCGGGCGTCGCGATCTTCCCCAACATGATCAAGGGTGGCTTCATCCTCGGCGTCAACTACGGCAAGGGTGTGCTGCACGTCCGCAACCAGGACGGCACCTGGAGCCCGCCGGTGATGGTGACCATGGGGGGCGGCAGCCTCGGCTTCCAGGCCGGCGTGCAGGCGGCCGACATCATCCTCGTCTTCAAGACGCCCCGCAGCCTCAACGGCATGCTGAACGGGCAGAAGGTGACGCTCGGGGCCGATGCCTCGATCGCGGCCGGCCCCGTGGGCCGTCAGGCGAATGCCAGCACCGACGCCCGCCTCGGCGCCGAGATCTATTCGTACGCCCGCAGCCGCGGCCTCTTTCTGGGCGTGTCGCTCGGCGGCTCCGACGTGTCGATCGACAACAACGCCAACTCGATGCTCTACGGTCGGTTCGGCGTCACGCCGGCCGACGTGTTCCAGAATCGTGGTCTCGCCATCCGGCCCGAGGTGGAGCAGCTCATCCAGGATCTTGACGCCCGCACCGCTCGGCCGGCCGCCGCGTCTCCGCCGGCGAACGTGTCGGCGCCGCCAGCACCCGCCCCCGCGGCCCGGCTTTCATCGATGCCGCCATCCCAAGCAACGCCACCGCTGGCGCCGCTCACGCCCGTACGTCAGGCCGTGCCGGCCTCGAATGTCGCCAATCCGCCGCTGGTCCCGATCGTGCCGCGGTGATCGAACGAGCGCAGCTGTCGGTAGGACAGCTTTCCAGGCGGTCACACCATTTCGACCCGGCGGCCCGAGAGGGCGGAGGCGAAGATCGCGGCGGTCATCCGCACCGTCGTCCGGCCGGCATACATGCCCGTCTCGGGCTCCCGATCCTCACGGATCGCGTCCACGAGGTCGAGCGCCGCCCGGCGGCCCCAGGCCATCCGTTCATCGCCGCGGTCGACGTCGCCGGCCGGCGGCTCGGAGACGAGTCCCTGCGGTCCGATCGGCTGCCAAGGCACCTCCTTGTCGACCCGCCACAGGGGCGCGGCCCGGAAGTAACAGTGCGGCACGTGGTCCGGCCGGATGTGGATCGCCCCTTTCGTGCCGACGACGGTGAGGCCGAAGTTCGGCTGCTTGAGCCCCGCCTCCCGGACGCTGCCGAAGAACCCGGTCGGTCCATCGGCCAGCCCGAACATGGCCGTGATGGCATCGCCGGCGATGCGTCCCACGCCTTCCGGCCCCTCGACGAGGTTGCCCTCGGTGATCGGTCTGCCGCCCTGCGTCGCGCTCGCCTGGCACCACGCCGGCGCGCCGCCGAGATCGGCCATCATGTCGAGGATATGGCAGCCGAGCACCCACAGGTCCTCGCCGCCACCGCGGTGGTCCTCCTTGCCGCGGCCGCGGAGCTCGAGCACGTCCCCGATCCGGCCCTCTTCGATCAGATCACGGGCGGCCAGATAGGCCGCGCTGTGGCGATTCACGAATGCCACGGAAAGCTTCGTGCCTGTCTTTTTGCAGGCGGCGATCACGGCGTCGGCCTCCGCCGGCGTGCGCACGAACGGTTTTTCCATGAAGATGCCGCGGGCGCCGCCTTCGGCCGCGGCGATCGCCATCTCGGCGTGGCAGTCGAGATGCCGCATGCAGATGGCCACGATGTCGGGCTTCAAGGCGGCAAGCATCTTCCGCCAGTCCGTGAACCCGGCCGTCGGCTCCAGGCCGTCGCGATCGACCGCCTTCGCCAGCCCCTCGGCCGACTCGTCGGCCACGGCGACGAACGCCGTCCCCGGCAGACCCTTCCAGAGTTCATCGATGGCATGGCCCCAATCCCCGCGGTTGGTGCGGCCGATCGCGGCCACGCGGAGCGGTTCGACGTGCAGCATTTTCATGGTGGTTCCTTCCGGCGACACGAAATGAAGGACGACGGGTATGATCCTACCCGACGTGCGGCGCGGGCCGCAGCACGGCAAGGTCGCGACGTGGGTGGAGAACGATGCATCGGGTCGCAGCGGGTATCGGCGACGGTGAGGCGGCGGGTGCGTGCCATGGTCACGATCATGGCGTGTCGCCCCGCGGCATCGACCGTGCGATGGCGATCGGAATCGTTCTCAACGCGGTGTTCGTCGCCGTGGAACTCGCGGCCGGGTTCGTGTCTGGGTCGCTGTCGCTGGTGGCCGATGCCGGCCACAATGCCGGAGACGTGCTGGGGCTCCTGCTGGCCTGGGGGGCCGACGCCCTGGCCCGCCGGCCCCCGACCCGGAAATACACCTGGGGCTTTCGCCGAGCCACGATCTACGCCGCCTTCCTCAATGCCGTGCTCCTGCTCGTGGCCTGCGGCGGCATCCTCTGGGAGGCCTGGCACCGCCTCGCCGAACCACGACCGGTGGCCGGGCCGACGATGATCGCCGTGGCGGCGATCGGCGTGGTGATCAATACGCTCACGGCTCTCCTCTTCGTGCGCGGCCATCATGACGCGAACATTCGCGGCGCCTTCCTCCACATGGCCGCCGACGCGGCGATCTCGCTGGGAGTGGTGGTCGCCGGCATCGCGGTCTTGTTCACGGGCCTCGCCTGGATCGACCCCGTGGTGAGCATCGTGATCACCCTGGTGATCGTGGTTGGCACCTGGGGATTGTTCACGGAAAGTGTCGACCTGGCGCTCGATGCTGTGCCGCGGGGAATCGACATCGACGCCGTGGAGGCGGCCCTCGCCGCGGTGCCCGGCGTGGCTGGAGTCCGCGACCTGCGGGTGTGGGGAGCGAGCACCTCGGAGGCGTCGCTCACGGCGCACCTCGTCGTGCCGCACGGCGGCGACGCTCATGCCACGCTCGCCGCCGCCGAGGCGGTGCTCCGGCAACGCTTCCGCATCACCCACACCACGATCCAGGTCGAGTCCTGACGCCGGTTCACGGTCTGCCGGCGTCAGTCCGCGGGAATGTCCGGCGGGCCGGGCACGGGGAGCGAGCCGTCGCCCATGATGTCTTCCTCGGTGTTTCCGCTGATGGTCGAGGAAGGGGA
>CAZONY010000263.1:0-4018 GCA_964581215.1 uncultured Chitinophagaceae bacterium
GCCCACGTGCCGACGGCGGCCTTGTTCGGCTGGAACGTGCCGCTGTAGGAGTACATGTCGGAATCTTTGCCGCTGATGAAGGAGGCCAGTGTCGTCTTCGGCATTTTCAACACGAAGTCGTTGCCGCCGGGGAATTGCTGCATGATGGCGCCGATGCGGGAGCGGACGGTGGCCGCCCCGTTGCCCAAGACGGCCCCGGTGTGCGGTTCCGCAAGCACTCCGGGCACGTGGGCGTAGGTTTCCTTGAGCAGGGGATCGGCAAAGGACTTCACCTCCGGCGGCGCCTGCTTCAGCGCGTCGGCGATGGCGCGGGTGGTGCGGCTGGATGCCGAATCCACCGTGAACGTGGCGGCCTTTTTGAGAATGACGGGAAGGACAATCTTCGCATGTGCAGGTTCGGCGGCGATTCTCGCGAGCGTGCATGCCGCCGCGGTCTGGATCCACACGCAGTCGTAGTCCAGGAACTGGAGCAGGCGGTCGCGGTGCTTGGCGATGCGCTGAGGGTCGCTCCTGCCCAGGGCCTCGATGGCGTGGAGCGCGACCCACCAGGACTCGTCGGGATCAACGAGCATCTTCCCGACGAGATCCTCCATCTCGGGCGTCACCTTCTCCCGTGGCAGCGGCGCGCCTTTGAACATGCCGGTGAGGGCGAGCAGGCCGGCCTGCCGGAGCCGTGGGTCGGCGGACTTCAGCAGCGGCACGATGAGGTTTACCCGGCCGCGTTTCACGACCTGATCCATCGCCGAACTGCGGAGGTCATATTCGGGATGATGGATGTACGTGAGCAGGGTCTGGTCGGTCGCGTCCGGGGCGCCGAGCTTCGCGAACACGGCCGCGGAGGCATCGGTCTCCACCTTCTCCTTCAGGAGCTGGTCCAGGGTGAGCGGGCCGCCCGGAATCGGCTCGATGGAGTGGAACGCGTCGTCGGCGGCATTGCCCCATGGGCGGGGCAGGGGGGCGGTCTTGGCCCACGTGCTGCGGGGAGCGCCGAAGAGCTGCAGGTGCTTGCGGGGGTAGGTGTAGGTGAGCGCGAAATAGGTGCCCCAGGCCATGGTGTCTTCGGAGGCGGACCTGTCGTAGCCGTCGTCCATGCCCGCGATGCCGATGCTGCCATCATGGCGGCGGGAGAGATCCATCACCCACCGCCGGGTGTCGAGAAACGAGCGGTAGGGAACGGGGCGTTTTTCACGCATCTGGCTCATCGCCGCATGGTGCCAGATCTCGCCCATGCCACCGCCGGTATGGGCCGCGTGAAACCAGTTGGTCGCGTAGAACGCCTTCATGGCGGAGTTGTCGCGGGCCTTGGCATACACCGAAGCCTCCCCCTCCGGCGCCAGCCGCGCGGCCGCCTCCAAGGCGACGGCCAGGCCGCTCGTCTTGCCGTTGTCACGGAATCCGCCCTCGGGCAGGCCGTTGCCATAGGCGACGTTGCCGTGTCCGGCGAACCGGTAAAACTGCTGGAATGCCTTGGAAAACATGTAGTCGTCCACCGCGACGCCGCAGAGCCTGGCCATGAGCAGGAAGGTCATGCAGTGCACGCCGGCGGCGTGCAGCTGCCCCGAGCCGGTGGAATAGGTGAAGGCCGCCGGAGCCCCTCGTCCGCTCCATCCACCGCTGTACATGTGCACCTTCAGTTCCTCGGTCATCTGCTTGATCACCGGCAGCACGCTCTGGTCGCCCGTGCGGAGGTAGTATTCGCAGAGCCCGGGCCCCTTGTAGCCCTTTTCCCAATTCATGTTGCCGATGGTCTTGATGCCCTTCATCCAGCGGCGCACGACGTCGAGATCCTTTTCCTCGCCCGTGGAGAGAAGAAAAATGACCGATCCCCATTTCGGCTCCGCGTCCTTCGCGAGGAGATCGGCGAGATTCCTCACGATCTTGTCGGACTTGGGGCAGTTCAATGGCCAGGTCGCGCTGTAGGTCCCCATCACGGGGATGGTCACCAGCACGTCGCCGTCGCCCTTGATCTTGAGGAGGATCTTCCCGTCCGTGGCCTCGGCCTGGGTAATGATGTCTCCGAGGATGATCCGCGGGTCCACCGCCTCGAGCACCTTGCCGTTGATGCTCTCGATGATCTGTCCCTTCTTCAGCTTGCCGGTGGCCTCCGCCGGGGATCCCTTCTCGACGCCGCTGATCTCCATGGTCATGCGGGGCGGCACGAGGTTGATGCCGATCCCCACCGGACCCAGGTTGCGTACGAGCCATGGCTTGCGGTCGGTGACATTCGGAAAGGGATTGAAGATCGGCGTGGTGGCGCTCGTGTAATAGGCTGGTGCCGGGCCGGGCTGGGCGCCCTTCGGCTGAGCCCATGCCGGGGCCGCGACTGCCAGCGCGATCGCGACGGCGGCTGGAACGGAGAGTCGCGAGAGACGGGATTCGGCGCTGATCATGGGAGTGCCTGTGCGCGGAAGGGGAGTGAAAGAGCGTTCCCGAAGAGCCTGTGGGCTTAGCAGATCGTCGGACGCCGACTCACGCAAGCCCGACCTCTGGCCGGCGTCGGCACTGGCGTGGCAACGATGCCAGGTCGGGCCACGCGGCCGCTGGCGAGATGATCCGCCAGCAGATACTCTCTCCGGATGGCCTCATCCCTCCGACGAGTGGTAGTCTGTGTCCATCCTCATCCGTGACCTTTCCAGGGGTTCGGTGGCCGCTGTCGTGGCGGCTGTCGCAGCTCTGGCCATCGCCGACAACCCGGCGCGGGTCTCGCCGCTGGTCGATGCCGTGCTCGAGCAGTCGGCACGCACGGGCCGCCCGGTACTGGCCGTGTGCGGCACGGCCGGCTGTGAGGCCTGCGCGCGGCTCCGGCGGCGGCTCGCCATGGATCCGGTCACGGCCCGGTTCCTGCGGATCGACCTGACGATCGACGCGACGCCCGAATGGAGGGGTTGGCAGTCGTTCGCCGGCACCCGGGCCTGGTCGAGCCCGCAGGTCTTCGTTGTCCGTGCGGACGGCACGATCCTGCTCTCCGGACGGGCACAGGCCGACATGAGCGAGGAACTGCGGACCGCCCTGGAGGAGACGGGCGTGCCGCTCACCGAGCAGGAGGCCGTGCTGGCGGCGAAGCTCGTCGAGAAGGCGACGAGTCTGGCCGAGGCGGGGGATCGATCGGGCGCGTTCCGCGAGATCGCACCGGCGCTCGCGGCCCGGAGCTATGCCCGGGCGGCGGTGGCGGCGCGGGAGTTGGGGGTCACGCTGGCCGGAGCCCTGAAGCAGGCGGTCGATTCCGCCCCGCCCGGGGTCGCGGACGACGCCGCGGGCATCGACGCCGCCCTCGCGCTCGTTTCCGTCGTCAGGGATTGCAATGCCGTGGCGCCCGACCTCGTCCGGGCTGCTGTGGCGCAGATCGCCGCGTGGAAAAAAGACGCCGCAAGCGCCGAGGTCGTGAGGCAGGCCGAGCAGATCCTGGCGGCCATCGTGGCGGCCCGCACGTCGGCCTCCCGTGGCCGGGCGCTGCTCGAAAAGATCGTGGCCGAATGTCCGGACGGTGGTGCGGCCGAGGTCGCGAGGGCCCGTTTGGAAAAACTGCCGGCCTCAGTGCGGCCCCCGCCGTGAGGACGGGCGCGATCGGCGAGGCGCTCATCGGCGGTTTTGATCTGCGAAGCGCAGGCGGATAGACTTTAGATGGAAGAAATAGTGCGGCGGATCGACTGATCGGTCCGATGTTTCTGCGGATTCGCCGGGAGAGCGATGACATGAAGGTTGGTCAAGCGCCCGCCTGGCTCGTCAGCATGCTGCTGCATGTCGTCGTGCTCTTGTCGATGGCGCTCATCGCTCCCACGCTCCCTCAGGAATCGATCGGCCTGCGGACGATCGATGCCTCATCGACCGGCGGGCTCGACGAGTTCGATAATCTTCAGTCGGTCGAGCTTCCGACCAACGAAGACAATCAGCAGCAGGATCAGCCCCAGGATGTCGCGATGCCCGAGAGCGTCGCCGTCGAACAGGTCGAGGTGGCTTCCGAGGCTGTCGAGGTCGCGGCCTCGGAGGTCTCGGTTGATGTCGCCGAGGTCGTCTCCGC
>CAZONY010000264.1:0-4016 GCA_964581215.1 uncultured Chitinophagaceae bacterium
CTCGACCCTGCGGCGCTGGAGCATGGCCTGCGTGGGGCTGCCGACCTGCGGGCTGGCCGTCGCGGAGAGCGAGCGGGTGCTTCCCGGGCTCATCGACTCCCTGGAGCCGGAGGTGGCGAAACTCGGCCTCTCGAGCGAGGCCTTCACGGTGCGCATGACGGGCTGCCCCAACGCCTGCGCCCGCCCCTACAACTCCGACATCGGCATCGTGGGCCGCACCGCGGGCAAGTACACGATCTTCCTCGGCGGCCGGCTGCTCGGCGATCGACTCAACACGCACTACAAAGACGTGGTGCCCTTCGAGGATCTTCCGAGGGAGATCACGGCCGTGCTCGCCTGCTACAAGGCCCAGCGGCAGGAGGCCGAGACGCTCGGCGACTTCTGCCACCGGCAGGGCGTCGATGCGGTCCGCGCGTGGGCGGATGCATGGCTGGCGGGCTGATGGTACGCAAGCTTCGCCATCGTGGCCTCAGCTTGCTTTCCGGCCATCCGGCCGGAAGAGCGTCGGGCCTCCAGCCCTGCCGTTCATTACGCCGGCACGTCGTCCCACGGCTGGCTGTACGCAAGCTTCGCCATCGTGGCCTCAGCTTGCTTTCCGGCCATCCGGCCGGAAGAGCGTCGGGCCTCCAGCCCTGCCGTTCATTACGCCGGCACGTCGTCCCACATCGGGAGCCAGAGGGGGATGCGGGGGAAGAGGAGAGCGGCGAGTTTCTGGGCCATCTGCGTGGATGATTCCATGCGGCCGGCCATCACGGCCTCGGTCGGATCGCACTGATTGAGAAGCAGACGGGCGAGTTCGTCGTCGGCGAGCCGCAGGTAGCTGCGGCCCACCCGGCCGGCATGGACCGTCCCGACGCCGTTGGTCACGATGATCGAGCCCCGGAACGACGGCGCTTCCAGCCCCAACTCCACCGTCTCCCGCACTCCGGCCGCCGCCACGCGGGCGGCCACGGCCGGGGCGAGGGCGGTCAGCGCGTCGAGCGGCTTGAAGAGCTTCGCCACGATCATGCGATCGCCCGGCTGGACGTCAGTCGAACCGGCCGCCACGGCCGCATGCAGCGGGTCGGCCGCGCTCGACTCGTAGACGATCTGCTGACGATCGTTTTCAATCGCCTCGGCACAGATCCGGGCGAGGATCTCACGGTCAAGCCCCGGAAACTCGGGATCGGCGAGAATCTCCAGGACGCGGTTGCCCGATTGGATGGCGTAGCCCACGATGCGGGCCGTCGTCTCGTGCAGTTCGTAGCGATCGTGGCCCACGAGCGCGACGAGGATCGAGTCGAAGGCGCCGCGGCTCACCAGCCACCGCGAGTAGGTTTCGCTCCGGTCCAACGGGCCGACGAATCGCGAGGCATTCTGCTTGTAGATGCGGAGGATGGCGGGCAGTTCGACGTGCCGCCACTGCCGCATCGTCACGGCTTCCCCGATCCGTTGGGGTTCCTCCAGCAGGCGGGCGAGAATCTCGGTCGGTCGGCCCGGGGTTGCGCAGTCGCGGCCGAGCACGCTCCAGCCGAGTTCGTGAAACGAGGCCGCCACGCGCGTCCGGGAAAACCCGACGGCGGCCCCGATCTCCCGCATCCGCTCCTCGGCGGCCTTCACGAGCTGCTGGCCATGGCCGGCACCGCGGCACTCCGGCAGCACGGCCAGGCGGTCGATCACGGCGGCCGGCACGGCGATTTCGCCGAGCAGCGCCGTCCGCGGCATGACCTCGACGTGGCCGACGATGCGGCCGCTGAGCCGGGCGACGAGCCGGTTGGCGGAGTCGTGGTCGGGATGATCAACGGCGGCATGGAACTCCGACCGCGACGGGGGCTGCGGAAGGCCGGAAAGCAGCTGCAGAATCTCGCTCTGGTCACCCGCCCGGGCAGGGGCCACATGGCACCGCTCGAGCATCCAGGCCGGCGGTTTCCAGGGGGTCGCCAGCTGGTGCGGAACGTGCACCACCGCCTCCCGCTTGGCCTTTTTTAGCGGTCGGGTGCCGACAGCCGTGCCCGCAGGACGGATTTCCACGGTGTGCACGGCATCGCGGGCCGATTTTTTCGAGCCGGCTGACTTCGTGACGCCCGCCGCCGATTTCTTTCGCACGGCCGTCGCCGACCGGGTCGCGACGTGGCCGGAGCCGGAGGGGCGAGAACGGGCAGCCCGGGACGAACGCATAGAGTCTCCTCTCCCTGGAGCACAAAAACCATTCCGTTGGCCGACAAAGATATGCGGCGACTCAGCCCGTTTCCAGTAGCAGGAATTTTTTCAGCGTCTTTTCCGGGAAAAAACACCATGGATGCGCGCGAGACGCCAGCACGTTTCGGGCGCGCGCCGCCTGTGCCAACGGGCCGACGCGGGCCAGCAGCGATTCGCGCAGCGGCTCGCTATGGAACGCCAGCCGCGCGTTGGCCGCGCGGATCTCGCGGCATCGTCGCTTCGCGAGCGTGACGGTGGGGTGTGTTTCGATCCAGCGCCACTTCTCGGCGACCAATTCACGGATGTCCTCCGGCTGGGCCTCGAGCGGCGCGAGATGACGTTCCGGATGGAATTCCAGATCGCGCAGCGATCGATGCACGTCGGCGAGATCGGCCTCCGGGTCGAGCCGCTGCCGTCCCTCGTACCGCGCGGCGATCGGTAGCCGCAGCGTGCCCGACACGACGGCGAACCGGGGAGGATCACACCCGGTGAGCCGCCGGACGATCTCGTCGGTCAGCTGGTCGTAGGCGGCGCCGCCGATGCCGTGCACGAACACGTCGGCCACCAGCAGCCGCGGCGCCCCGCCGCGGTGATCCGCTCGGCGGAGAGCCGCGACAGGGCATCGACCCACTTGGAAGGGGAGGTCTCCGGCGAGATCGGCAGTTCGACCCGGAGCGTCTCCATGTCGGAGATTGTCATGCCTCCCCGGACCGACATGTTGGCGAATGCCCGCCGCCGTCGGGGATCGTCCCGCGACCAGATCCACCACGGGATCTCCAGCCACTCCCCCTCGCTCGGGTCGTCGGAGCGGACGGCCAGGTCGGGCATCGGTCGCGACAGGCTGCGCTCGCGGTGGGCGGCACGGTAGGCGGCCAGGCCGCCGTTGTAGGCTTCGTGCAAGAGGCGGGCATGGGCCAGGAGCCAGCCCATGAACACCATCACGGTCGGCAGACGCACCAGTTCGCTCATCGGCAGTTCCAGCGTCTCCAGCCCGAATCGCTCCTCGAGCATGTGGCGTGCCTGGGCGATCGCGAGACCGAGCCGATGCGACTCGCCCGCCCGCTCCACTGCCAGCGGCCACCAGCGGCGCAGCACCGGATCCGGCTCCAATGGCCGCAGGAGATCACTGGCCGCACGGCCGAAGGCGGCGAAGCAATCACCGTCGAGAATACCCCGCTCCTCCCAGGGCATTTCCGGCGCCGGGAGATCGAAAAACACCTCCTCGAAATGAGCCCGCTCGGGCGTGCCCACCGGCACGTCCACGCTGGTGCGGGCGCAGCGGTCGGTATCGATGACGAGGTTGATCGCGGTGCCGCCGAGCTGTCGGGCGTAGGCGTCGATCACGAAGTTTTTGAGCCACACTCCGGCGTGAAAGAGCTCCGGCTGGTGCCCCCCCATCACGATCGGCCGGGCGATCCAGTCGGCCACGTTCTTGGGGCGGTGCACGTCGCGGTAGCTGCCCGAATACTCGGCCGCGACGGTGAGCACCTCGCGACGGGTGGCGGCGATCAGCTCCCAGAGCTTCATGTCGCCGATCCGGGTGTCGAAGGCGGCCCGCAGGAGCCGGTTGTTATCGACGAGGGTCTCGATGGATGCGGCCGGCGCGTCGGCGGAGGGCGTGACCGGCGGGTCGATCAAGCGGCCCCCCGAGGCGGTGGGCGGCTTCTGGAGGCGGCGGAAAGCGGGCATGTCCGATGGCCTGAAACCGGGGGGCGCGGCGGGCTTTCCGTCGCGGCAGCCAAGGCCGCGTCGCCGCTCCGCTACGGCGCCGTCACCGCCGCGGACGCCGCTACGGCGGCCTCTGCGCGGTCGAGCACGGACCGATAGTAGGCCAGACG
>CAZONY010000265.1:0-358 GCA_964581215.1 uncultured Chitinophagaceae bacterium
AGGGCACGATCCGCGCCGAGGCCTTTCACGAGCAGCTGCTCGAATTTCAGCCCCGCACCGCGGCCGAAGAGATCATCCATGCCGAGGCGCTGCGGCAGTTCAACAACTTCCTGGAATGGCGGCGGATGCGGCTCTTCTCGGTGAAGTCCTCGCTGCCCGCCTCGATGTGGTACGTGATGATCCTGGGGGCGATCTTCAACATCGCCATCTGCTGGCTGTTCGACATGCGGTTTCTCACGCAGCTCATCCTGGGGGGCATCCTCGCCGCCTACCTCGGCATGATGATGCACCTGATCTTCGACATGAATCAGCCGTTTCGGGGCGACGTGAGCATCTCCGCCGAGCCCTTCGAGGTTCT
>CAZONY010000265.1:368-3993 GCA_964581215.1 uncultured Chitinophagaceae bacterium
GATGGCCGCAGCCTCCGCGTCGAGGCCGTCGAGCAGCGCCTCGACGGCCTCCTTGTGCGGCGTCGTGACGTTCAGCCCCCGAAGGGCGCGGGCGCGCACCTCGAGGATGGCGTCCTCCAGCCGTTCCGGGGCGACGTGAGCATTTCCGCCGAGCCCTTCGAGGTTCTCTACGCGCGGATGAACGACGCATGACCGTCTCCCACGATCCAGGTCCCGTACCGGCCACTCGGCTCCCGCGCCGGGCGGCGCTCCGCCATGGCGCCGCCGCCACGCTGGCGGCCGCCCGGGCGCTGGCCCCCGCGACGTTCGTCGGCTGCTCGCTGGGAATTCCCCCGCGGGCATCGCGGGCGCTCGTCGGCATGCTCCACTCCCAGACCGGGCCCTTGGCGATCAGCGCGACCTCGCTTCGCGACATGCAGCTGCACGCCATCGAACGGATCAACCAGGCCGGGGGCGTGCTCGGGCACCGGATCGACGTGAAGGCTCCCGATACCCGGTCCCGCGACGAGCTTTTCGTGTCCCGGGGACGGCGCCTGCTCGAATCCGGAGTGACGGCCGTCTTCGGCTGCTGGACGAGCTCCAGTCGCAAGGCGGTGCTGCCGCTGTTCGAGGAAGCCCAGAAGCTGCTTTTTTACGCCGTGCAGTACGAGGGGAACGAGTCGTCGAAATATGTCGTCTACGGCGGCATGGTGCCCAACCAGCAGATCCTGCCGGCGATCGATTGGCTGACGGGCGCGGCGGGCGGCGGCAGGAAGAAGGTGTTTCTCGTCGGTTCGGACTATGTCTACCCGCGGACGGCCAACTTCATCGCCAAGAAATACCTGAAATCGAAGGGGCTCAAGCCGCTGGGCGAAGCCTACCGTCCGCTCGGCGATCGCGACTTTGCGGCGATCGTCAAGCAGATTCAGTCGTCGGGAGCCGACTGCGTGCTCAACACGGTCAACGGCGATTCGAATCTCGGCCTGTTCGCCGCGCTGGCGGCCGCCAAGATCGACCCGGCGAAGGTGCCCGTCGTGTCCACGAGCATCGCCGAGGATGAGCTGCGGAGCCTCATGCCGGAGCAGGTGGTCGGCCACTATGCCGTCTCGTGCTACTTTCAGAGCCTCGACACCGACGCCAACCGCCGCTGGGTGCGGGGCTTTCGCGACGAATTCGGATTCGATCGCGTGACGGGTGATCCGCTGGAGCCGGGCTGGTGCCTCGTGCACCTGTGGAAGCAGGCCGTCGAGAAGGCGGGCTCGTTCGAGACCGAGGCGGTGCGGCAGGCGTTTCGCGACGGCCTGACCTTCGACGGCCCGGGAGGGACGGTGCGGCTCGACCCGAAGACGCAGCACACCACGAAGTTTTTCCGCCTCGGCAGGATCCGGCGGGATCGGCAGTTCGACATCGTGCACCAGTCGGAGGCCCCCATCGATCCCGACCCCTACCCGCAGCTCGCCTTTCCCGGCTGGAGCTGCGACTGGACCACGGGCGGCGTCGTGCGCGGCGAGGAGGTGGACATCGATGGCGACGTTTGAAATCGAGCAGGCCGAGGGCATGCGGTGGGTGCGGGTCGATCTCGAGGACGACGACGTGCGGACGGAGCGGGGCGCGCTCAACCACCTGACCGGGTCGATCACGATGGACGTGCCCATCCCGTCGCTCAAGGCCTGGTGGGTGTCGCTCTTCTCCGACGAGTCGATGCTGCGACCGAGGTATCAGGGCACCGGCAGCGTGCATCTCGATTCGACGCTCGGCGGCTACCACGTCATGGATGTCACGCCGGCCGAGCGGTGGATTCTCGACACGAAGTGTTTCTGGGCCAGTGACGGCGAGGTGGCCATCGGTGTGCACCGCGAGCCGGTCTGGTCGGCGTGGTGGGCTGACCAGGGCCTGTTCTGGTACAAGACCGCCCTCCAGGGGGAGGGCCAGGTGGTGCTGGCGGTCGATGGACCGGTGCAGGAAGTGGAACTCGTCAACGACCGGCTCGTGGCCGACGGGCCGTTCGTCGTGGCGCGCACGGCAGGGCTCCGCCTCTCGATCCGCCGCCCCACCCGCTCGTGGCTGAGCTTCTGGCTGTCGGGGCAGCGGCGATCCTATGTCTACGAGGGAACGGGGAAACTGCTCCTCTGCACCACGCCCTACTGGCGGCAGCGGATGCAGAAGGAGCGGGTCCGAGACGCCGCTGCGTATGCGTGAGGCATGAGCGGCCCCGTGCACCTGCTGACGCTCGGCTGCTGGCTGTGGGCGATGGCCGCTTCGGCCTGCCCGTTTTGTGGCGTCGTCGGTCGGCCGCTGGCCCAGCGGCGGGACGAGGCGGCGGTCGTCGCCGTGGCGGAGGCCGCCGGAGAGGCGGCGCCGGATGCGGACGGTCTGCCGCGGCAGACGTTTCGCGTCGATCAACTCCTGCGGGGTGCGGGCCTCGCGGCGGACGCGTTGGTGACGGCCCGCGTGGCGGGCCCGGTGCCGGGCACCGCGATCCTCTTTGGCGCACCTGCCGCCGGCGACCTGCTCGAGTGGACGGCCGTGGGCGCCGACGAGACGCTGCTGGGGTATGTGGTGGCAGCGCCAGCCTGGAAGGCGCCGGCGGCAACGCGGCTGGAATGGTTCGCGAACCGTCTCGAGCACCCTGATCCGGTGATCGCGGAGGATGCCTTTACGGAGTTTGGCCTGGCGCCCTTCACGGCCGTCGCGGAGGCGGCCCAATGCTTCGACGCCGATCGGCTCCGGGCCTGGGTCACCGAGCCGGGCATCGACCAGCGGCGGCGCGGCTTCTACGGCCTCGCCCTCGGGCTCGTGGCGGCCCGGGCCGACGATCCGGCTGGCCGGGCTGCCGCCATCACGACGTTGCACGAGGCGATCGCCCAGCCGGCCGATGATTTCCGGGCCGGGCTCGACGGCCTGATGGCGGGCCTGCTCGTCGCCGACGGGAAAACCGGCCTGGCCTTCCTCGCGAGACTGGGCTGCGCGCGGGCCGACGGCCGGCCGGTGGACCAGCGGCACCTGCTCGCGGCCCTGCGGTTCGCCGCGGAGAGTCTTGGCGATGCGGTGCCGCGGGAGCGGGTGGCGGCCGCGGTCGCGCGGCTCTTGGAGGCGCCTGCGGTGGCCGCGGAGGCGGCGATCGATCTGGCCCGCTGGCAGGCCTGGGATCATGCCGCCGACGTGGCGGCGCTTTGGGACACGCTCGGCCGCGACGATCCGCTCGTGCGCCGTGCGGTGGCCGGCTACCTCACCGCCTGTCCGCAGCCCGCGGCCCGGCGGCTGCTCGAAGGCATTCGATCGCGGGATCCCGGCCGGCTCGATGCCGCGATCGAGGCTTCCAGGCTGCCCAAGTAGAGCGGGCCTTGTGTGGCGCGGGCGTCAGCCGGCAAGCGGGGCCGGATCGCGCACCGGCGCGTGGCCCACGTGCCTACTGCGCCGGGGTGGGGATGAGTTCGGGAGCCGGGGCGGGCAGGGTTCGGCCCGTGGCCTCCGGAAGCGTCAGCAGCGGCTCCTCCCGCGTGGCCGGATCCCGCGGTGGCAGTTGCTGCGCCGGGGCGTCGGCACCGATCGCCGAGAACTGCTGCGTGATGGGCCCGCGGCTGAACACGCCGGGCCGGGAGTGGCGGTAGTCGAGGTAGATGCTCGCATCCCGCTGCCGGGCCCG
>CAZONY010000266.1:0-3970 GCA_964581215.1 uncultured Chitinophagaceae bacterium
CGACCTCGTCCCCGGGCTTCACGAGTTCGCTCGGGTGGCCCACCCCCTTCGTCCAGCTCATCTCGGAGATGTGCACGAGGCCCTCGACGCCGTCCTCCAGCTTCACGAACGCCCCGTAGCTCATCACGTTGACGACGGTGCCCTTGCAGACGGTGTCCACGGGATACTTGTCGGCCACCTGGGCCCACGGGCTGGCGGTGCGCTGCTTCATGCCCAGCGCGATCTTCTCCCGCTCCCGGTCGATGTGCAGCACCTGCACCTCGATCTCCTGGTCGATGGACACCATCTCGCTGGGATGGCCGATCCGGCCCCACGACATGTCGGTGATGTGGAGCAGGCCGTCGATGCCCCCGAGATCGACGAACGCGCCGAAGTCGGCGATGTTCTTGACGATGCCCCGACGGATCTGGCCCACCTCGAGCGTTTCCAGGAGTTGCTTCTTCCGCTCCGCTCGCTCCTGCTCGATGAGCGCCCGGCGCGACACCACGATGTTGCGGCGGACGTCGTCGATCTTGAGCACCAGGCACTGGATCGCCCGGCCGCAGTAATCGCCGATGTCGGCGGGCCGGCGGATATCGACCTGGCTGGCGGGCAGGAACACATTCACGCCGGCGATGTCCACCAGCAGGCCGCCCTTGATCTTGCGTGTGACATAGCCGGTGACGACGTCATTCTCCTTGACGTTCTCCATCACCTGGAGCCAGTCTTCGATGCGGCGGGCCTTCCGCTTGGAGAGCGTGATCATGCCCCGCTGCTCCTCGAGCGCCCCGTCCTCGAACTCCTCGAGGAGCACCTTCACGGTGTCGCCGACCTGTGGCGCCGGCTCCCCTTCATCCCACTCGTTGCGCGGGATCTGGCCCTCGCTCTTGTAGCCGACGTCCACGAGCACGAACTCGTCGTCGACCCGCAGCACCTTCCCCAGGAGCACCGCATTGACGGCGAGGGTGGCCGCGGCCACCGAGTATTCCTCGCTCCCGGCGCCGGCCAGCGCCTCTTCCAGTTCCTTGTCGAGATCGGCTTCGAGTTCCAGTTCGCGGATGAGGTTGCGGTTGACCATGGAGGGGGGTTCGTCGGGGGAAGGGGTGAGGGGAACGGGGACACGCGGGCCACGAAATTTCGAGCCGCGCAGTCTACCAGCCACATCCGGCCCGAACAATCGAGCGTTTTTTCCAGCGTGCCCCAGGTTACCCCACCCGGCACCGCCGGAGGGAAGCGGCAGCCGGCCAGGCCGATCCGCCGATACCATGACAGTGGGGTGACTCGCGGGGGAGGTGCGGCATGCGGGGGACGAGGATCGCGGAGGATGGTCGTGCGGTCGGGCCGCGGCGGGCCTTTTTGGCCTGCACGGCGGGCCTGCTGACGGCCCCCGCCTGGGCCCAGTTCGCCGAGGCAGAGAAGGCGGGCTCCGGGCCGACGCTCGGCGACGGCCGAGTGCAGCGGTTTCGCGTCGGGCTCGTCGTGGCGGCCAGCGGCGGGGCCATCCGCGACATCTACGCCACGATGCCGGTTCCGGCCGAGTGGCCCGAGCAGAAGGTGCGGGTGATCGACGAGGAGGCCTCGCCCGACGTCCGCGGGCTTCGCTACCGGAAGCTGCCGGGCGTGACGCAAATGATCGTGGAGATCCCGAACCTGCGGGCTGGCGGCCAGGCCAAGGCCGTGGCCACGTTCGAACTGGAGCGGGCGTCGATCCTCGCCCCGAAAGACACGAGCGGCTTGGCGATCCCCGAGAAGCCCGATCGCGATCTGCGCGGCTTCCTTGGGCCGAGCCCCTACATCGAATCGCGGCACGCGAAGATCAAGAAGCTCGCCCAAGAAGCGGGCGACGGACTCGACGGCTGGGCCAAGGTCGAGAAGCTCTACGACACGGTCCGCGAGAAGGTGGAATACCGCAATGGCGACTTGAAGGGAGCGGCGCGGGCCCTGGCCGACGGCTGGGGCGACTGCGAAGAGCTCACCTGCCTCTTCATCGCCGCCTGCCGCACCGAGGGGATTCCGGCCCGCACCGTCTGGGTGGAGGGGCACTGCTATCCCGAGTTCTATCTCGTCGATGCGGAGGGGACGGGCTGGTGGTTTCCCTGCCAGGCCGCCGGCGCACGGGCCTTCGGCGAGATGCCCGACCAGCTGCCGATCCTGCAGAAGGGGGATAACTTCCGAGACCCCGACCGTCCGGGCAAGGCCCTTCGCTACATGTCGGAATTCATCCGCGGCTCGGCCCTCAACGGGGGCTCCGGCCCGCAGGTGCAGTGGATTCGTGAGCCCGCGTAGACGGCTTCCATGGGCAGACTGGAGCCTGCCCCCCAGGGAGCCTACTCTTCGCCGATCGCGGTGAAGGCGGGCTCGTCCTTGGAGACCGGCATGAACCAGGGCGTGGGGATCGGCAGGCCGGCCTCCCGCCACACCGCCTCCATCCGCTCCCCGGCGAACCGCACCGTCTTCTCGCGGCCGCGACTGGCCAGCGTGGCCCGGTCGGCGTAGGGCGTCACGGGGCCGGTGAAGCCGGCCGCCTTCGCGGCCTGCAGGACGGCGGCTCCCTTGATCACGCCCGTGTCCCCCGGCATCAGCCGCTGGGACGAGGTGAGATCGGCTCCCGCCACGTCCCGCGGCGCGTCGGACAGCCGAACCTCCACGATCCGTCCCGCCGGTACCCGGCCGACGATGTCGAGCGACTCGCCCGTCACGTGCAGCGCCCACGCATCGATCACGACGCCCACCTGGGCATGGGACGCCACGACGAGCCCCAAGAGCTCCTCGTAGGTCGTGATGAACTGGTGCGTCTTGCCGGTGCGGGCATCGGCCGCAGGCTTGAGGGCGAGGCCGAGTTGCATGCCCCGCGAGGCAAGCTCGCCGCCGATCGCATCGAGCCGCGTGCGGTAGAGTTCGAAGAAGTCCTTGAAGCCGTGCTCGTCGGATCCGGGCTCGACGGAGGCGACGGCCCGCATCGCCTCGGTGGCTTTGGCGGCGTCGAGACGGGCGGGGAGCTGCTTCATCTCGGCCGCGAACGTCGCCTCGTCGGCCGCGAGATCCACCGGCAGCCGGAACGTGCCCGCCTTCAGCCGGGCGCTCACCATCAGCCGGCGGGCATGGTCGGCACCGAAAGCGTCTGCCTGCCGCTGGAAGTCGAGGATGTCGAGATCGAGGGCTTCGAAGCCGAAGGAAAGGGCCAGCTCGATCAGCTCGCTGGGGCGGCCCGACAGGGGGAGTCCGTAGATGCTGAGGTTCCGAAACATGCTGGGGAGTGCTCCTGGGCAGGGTCTGAAGGGACCGTAGTATGCCCGGGAAGCGTCCTCAAATCCATGCCCAGCCGCTTGGCCTTCTTGTAGAGCGAAGTGCGGTTGATGCCGAGCGCCTTGGCGGCCGCGTCGCGGCGCCAACCGTGCCGCTGGAGCGCCTCCAGAATGAGCCGCCGTTCGGGGTCCGCCAGCGCCTCTTTCAGCATCGGTCGCGCGGCGGGGCGGCCGGCCAGCACCGTCGGCGGCAGGTCACCGACATCGACCAGCGGCCCCCGCCCCAATAGCACCGCCCGCTCCACGGCATGTTCCAACTCGCGGACGTTGCCCGGCCAGCCATGCGACTCGAGCGCCTCGCGGGCCGCCGGCGTGAACCCCTCGATGGGCCGCGGTACGAGCGGGGCGGAGCGGCGGAGGAAATGCCCGGCCAGGAGCGGGATGTCGCCGGTGCGGTCGCGAAGCGGCGGCATCTCCAGGGCCACCACGTTGATCCGCCAGAAGAGGTCGGCCCGAAAGCGGCCATCCGCCACGGCGGCGCCGAGATCCTCGTTGGTGGCCAGGATCACGCGCACATCGACGCGGCGGGTGGCGGTGCCCCCCACCGGTTCGAAGGCGAAATCCTGCAGCACCCGCAGCAGCTTGACCTGCATCGCGGGAGATGCGGTGGCGATCTCATCGAGAAAGAGCGTGCCCCCGTCGGCCAGCAGGAACTTTCCTTCCCGGTCTGTCGTGGCTCCGGTGAA
>CAZONY010000267.1:0-3960 GCA_964581215.1 uncultured Chitinophagaceae bacterium
GGACGGCTCGATCGACGGCGCGGTGCGGAGCGGCCGGATGGCCGCCGAGGCTGCGGTGCGGTGGGTCAGCCGCTGACGGGCGCGGCCGGGGCTGCCGCGGGCGGCGCCGTCGCCGCGCCGTCCGGCGTCACGGTGGTGACCGCGGTGGACATCCGGGGCTGCACGCCGTTGCGGATGATCTCGACGCGCGCCGTCCTGCCGTCCTTGCGGTAGACGAGCACGGCGGTGGAGCCCGTCAGCGTCTCGGAGGCGAGCGCCCAGCCGAGCCCCGAGAAGCGCGACATGGTCTCCGCCGTCCGCTGGCCCAGGGAGGGGATGCTGCCCGTGTAGGCGAACTGGCCGGCCACCACGCGCCCGCCGTCCTGGCGAAGCCCGACCGTGTCCCGGGGCGTCATGCCCGGCACCTGCGGCAGGTCGGACTGGAGCACGGTCTCCGGGTCCCCCGAGCAGGCGGCCGCGGCGAGGGCGATCAGGGCGATGGCTGCGGCGGCGGGGCGCATCTGGTCGATACAAGGTAACCGCGGTGCACGGATTGCGCCGCCCGAGACATGGGACGAGGATTCGAGCGCCACGCCCGCACCTTCACGGTGCTCACCCTCGTGAGCCGCGTGACCGGGCTCGGTCGCGATGCGCTCCTCGCTCGTGCCTTCGGCGCCGGCGCCACCCTGGACGCCTTCAACTTCGCCTTCCAGGTGCCGAACCTGTTCCGCAGGCTCTTCGGCGAGGGCGCGCTGACGGCGTCCTTCCTGCCCGTGTACGCGCGCCTCGACCGCGACGACCCGGATGCGGCCCGGGCCTTCGCCGGGGTCATGCTCGCGCTGCTCGGCATCGCACTCGCGGCGATCACGGTCGTCGGGGAGCTCGTGCTGCTCGCCGTCATGGAGCTCGACCCTGCGGGCGCGCTCGGCCTGCGCCTCCTGATGGTGATGCTGCCCTACATGCCGCTCGTCTGCCTCGTGGCATTCGTCGGCGCGATGCTGCAGACGCACGGCCGCTTCGGCACCACCGCCGCGAGCCCGATCATCCTCAACCTCTGCATCATGGCCGCCGCCTTCGCCGGGAGCGAGTGGTGGACGCGCCTCGGCCTCGGCGGGCACCCCGGGGAGCGCGTGGCGATCGAGCGGGTCGCGTGGGCGGTCATCGTCGCCGGGTTCCTGCAGCTCGGCGCCAACCTGTGGTCCCTCCGCCACCACCGAGTGCGCGTGCATCTGGCGGTCCGCGGCAACGGCCGCCACATCCGGGAGGTGGTCCTGAAGGCCATGCCGATGCTGCTCGGGCTCGGGATCTTCCAGGTGAACACCTTCATCGACGGCCTCGTCGCCAGCTGGCGCACGATGGTCGGGCCGACGATCATGGGCATCGAATACCCGCTCCCCGAGGGAAGCATGACCTTCCTCAGCTACGCGCAGCGCCTGTACGAGTTCCCGCTCGGGGTGTTCGGCGTGGCCATCGCCACAGCGATCTTCCCGGCGCTGGCGCGCGAGTCCGGTGACCCGGCGCGCTTCGTCGCGACGCTGCGCCGTGGCCTTCGGCTGAGCTTCTTCGTGGGCTTCCCCGCCAGCGTCGGACTGCTGATCGTTCGGGAGCCGCTGGCGGCGGCCGTGTACCAGGGCGGTCGGTTCGGTCCCGCCGACGTTCGCGAGGTGGCCTTCGTGCTGGCGATGTACGCCCCCGCCATCTGGGCGTACTCGATGCAGCAGCTCGCGACGCGCGCCTTCTATGCGCTCGGCGACACCGTGACGCCGGTGAAGGTCAGTGCGTGGATGGCCCTGCTGAACCTCGCGCTGAACCTCGCGCTCATCTGGACGCCCCTCGGGGTGGGCGGCCTCGCGCTGTCGACCGCGGCGTGCGCGGTGCTGCAGGTGGCGGTGATGAACCGGCTCATGCGGCGCCGGGTGGCCGCGCTCGCGGGAGATGGCTCGGTGATCCTCGACCGCGAGACGCGCGGCGGCTTCGCCCGCACGGTCGCCGCGACGGCCGCGATGGCGGCCGTGACGGGCGTCGCGTCGATCGCGCTCGGCGGCGAGGACACCTGGCTGCGCGGGGTGGGCGGCACGCTCGCGCTCGCCGGCATCGGGACCGTGTCATTCGTCGCCGCCTCGCGGCTCCTGAGGATGCCCGAGCTCGGATGGGCCCTGCGGGGTCGTTCGCCTGCCTGACGGCCGCGGGGCGGGCCGTCCAGTTCGCCGTCAGGGGCAGGCGCCCCAATCTCCGAGGAGAATGCCGAGGTCCGCGCCGCTCACGACGCCGTCGCCGTTGATGTCGGCGCCGGTGGAGCCGCCGCCGGTGCCCCATTCGCCGAGGAGGATGCCGAGGTCGGCCCCGCTGACCACGCCGTTCCCGCTGAGGTCGGACGGGCATCCCGAGGGTCCGCCGATCGCGATCAGCGTCACGCCGCCGCCCGCCGCGATCCGCGCCGCCGGCGTCACGGACTCGGCGTGCGAGCACTGGCCCCATTCGTCGGCGCCCCATGCGCGCACGCGGCCGTCGGCGAGGAGCGCGACCGAATGGCGCGCGCCCGCGGCCACCGCCGCGGCCGCCGGGAGACCGGGCGGCACGTTGGACTGCCCCGCGTCGTTGAGGCCCCACGCTCGCACCGCCCCGCCGGCGAGGAGGGCGACGTTGTGCGAGCCGCCCGCCGCGATGCGCACCACCTGGCCAAGCGACGCCGGCGAGGAGGCCTGCCCGTGGAAGTCGGAGCCCCAGCCGAGGAACGCGCCACCCGCCCGGACGGCAACCGAGTGTGATTGCCCTGCGGCGACGTCGATGGCATCCGACAGGCCCGCGGGCACGGCGCACTGGCCGGAGATGTCGTCTCCCCACGCTCGCACCGACCCGTCGGCCAGGCGGGCCAGCGAGTGTTTCGTGCCGGCCGCCACCTGCACGGCGGGCCCCATCGACGCCGGAACGGTGGCTTGGCCCGACGAGTTTTGCCCCCACGCCCGAACCGCCCCCGACGCAAGCAGCGCGAGCGAGTGGTTGCCGCCCGCCGCGACCTGGGTCGCGGAGGTCACGCCGGATGGGATCGACGACTGCAGGTACCGGTCGTTTCCCCAGCCACGCACCGACCCGTCCGCCAGCAGCGCCAGCGAGTGCTCGTTCCCCGCAGCGAGGCCGACCGCGCCGGCGGCGAACGCCGGGATCCCGCCTTGCGCCGTCTCCGAGCCACCCCAGACCCGGATCGAGCCGTCCGCCAGCAGCGCGACGGTGGCGCTGCCGCCGCACGCGATCGCGGTGACGCCGGCCAGGCCGGGGGGCACGGCCAGCTGCCCCTGGCTGCCGGATCCCCAGGTGCGCACCGTGCCACCTGGAAGCAGCGCGGCGGCATGCTGCGCACCGACGGCGATCGCCGTCGCTGCGGGAAGACCCGCGGGCACCGAGCATTGGCCTTCGTCGTTCCGCCCCCACGCGGCGATCGAGCCGCCGGTTCGCAGCGCGACGGTGTGGAAGTTCCCGCATCCGATGCCGGTCGCGGTCCCGAGGTTGCCGGGGACGTTCGTCTGCGCCCAGGTGTTGCCGCCCCAGCAGCGCACGGTGCCGTCGGAGCGGATCGCGGCGGAGTGGTCGATGCCGGCTGCGAGCCGGATGCAGCTCCCGAGGTTCGCGGGCACGCTGCACTGGCCGGAGGTGTTTCGTCCCCATGCCCGGATCGCGCCGGCCGATTGCCGTGCGAGCGAGTGGTTGGCCCCGCAGGCGACTTCCGCCGCGGGCCCGAGGTCCGTCGGAACCGAGGCCTGGCCTTCGTCGTCGAGGCCCCAGGCTCGCACGGTGCCGTCCGCGAGCAGTGCCAGCGTGTGGCCGGTCCCCGAGGCAGCGGCCGCCACGGGCCCGAGCCCCTCCGGCAGCGAGCCCTGCCCGAAGGCGTTCGAGCCCCACACCCGCAGTGCGCCGGAGCGATCGATGCCGAAGGCCTGGAGCGCGCCGGCGCCGACCTGCCGCCATGGGCCACGGAGGTCCGCC
>CAZONY010000268.1:0-3956 GCA_964581215.1 uncultured Chitinophagaceae bacterium
AAGAGGGTCTCGAATGGTCCGAGGAAACGTTCCATCTGCGGGCCGTCGCTGCGGCGGCCGAGGTGGCCCCAGGCGGCCAGCGCGATGCCGACCGCGGCGGCGAGTGTGCCCTGGAGGGCGAGATCCCAATGAAAGACCGGCTTCACCGCCGTGGCCGCCACGGCAGGCGCGGTGAACGAGGGAGTGGCGGCGAGAAAGCCCGCCAGCGCGTGGGTGCTGAAGAGCAACCAGCCGCTCACGGCGGAGGCGATGGCGAGGATGACCAGAGGCACCGTCATCACCGGCGGCGACTCGTGCGCATGGTGGCCGGCTTCCTCTGGAACCCGTGTCGGGCCGGTGAACGTCATGAAGACCGCGCGGAACGTGTAGAAGGCGGTGAGACCGGCCGTGGCGAGGGCCATCCAGAAGAGGATCTGCCAGGTCCGCGGTGTATCGACCGCGCCGATGCGAACCGCCGGCGACGGATGACCGGCATCGAACTCGGCAAGGGCCGGCGCGACGCTCGTCGAAATAAATGAAAAAGCAGCCTCACCGCGAGCACCCCCGTCACCGCCCGCTCCCCGACGGGCATGGCCGCCGGCGGCGTGCGTGTCGCCATGGTCGCCATGGGCATCGGGCCAGCCACGGGAGTGGAGGCTGGCAAGAATCTCGTCCTTGCTGAAAAAGCCGGCGAACGGGGCGACGCCGGCCAGGGCCAACGCACCGATCAGGAACGTCGCGGCCGTGATCGGCATGATCCGCCGCAGCCCGCCGAACCGCCGCATGTCGATCACGCCCCCCATCGCGTGCATCACCGAGCCGGCTCCCATGAAGAGCAGGGCCTTGAAAAAAGCATGGGTGAGGAGATGGAAGATGGCGGCCGTGAAGCCCAGCAGCGTGCCCGTGCCCAGGCTGGCGAACATGTAGCCAAGCTGGCTGATCGTGGAGTAGGCGAGCACTCGCTTGAGGTCGTTTTGGACGGTGCCGATGAGGCCGGCGACGAGCGCGGTCGTGGCCCCGACGACCGACACGGTCGCCAGCGCGTCAGGGCAGGCGACGAACAGGGGACAGCTGCGGGCGATCAGGTAGATGCCCGCCGTCACCATCGTGGCGGCGTGGATGAGGGAGCTGGCCGGCGTCGGGCCCTCCATGGCATCCGGCAGCCACACGTGGAGCGGCAGCTGCGCGCTCTTGCCGCAGGCGGCCAGCAGCAGCAGCAGGCAAATCGCCGTGCCGACCGCCCCGCCCACGTAGCCGGCCGCGTCGGCCAGCCGCGTCTGTCCGAGAATGCCCGGCATGATCACGCCATCGGCGGAGAGCGTGTCATGAAAATTGAGCGTGCCATAGGTCATCCAGAGCAGGAACGTGGCCACGGCGAGGCCGAAGTCACCGACGCGGTTGACGAGAAACGCCTTCTTCGCCGCCCGGGCCGCCTCGGGCTTGCGAAACCAGAAGCCGATCAGCAGGTAGCTGCACGCTCCGACGGCCTCCCAGAAGACGTAGACCAGCAGGAAGTTGCTTGCTGCCACGAGCATCGCCATCGAAAAGACGAATGCCGCCACCAGCGCGAAGAATCGTGGATAGCCCGGATCATCGTGCATGTAGCCGATCGAGTAGATCGCCACGAGCAGGCCGACGCTCGTGATGATCGTGAGCATGGTGGCGGTGAGAGGGTCGAGTCGCAGCGCCACCGGAATCGAGAACGGCTGGGGGCCCTCCACGGTCGCCCATTGCCACAGCGTGGTGATCATCTCCACCGGCCGCACGGCGCCCCCGTGGAATCCGTCGCCGACCAAGCGGGCCGTTCCTGAGAGCAGCACGAGGGCGCAGACGAAGGCCATCGCGATCGAGATGACGGCCGGAAGGTGGGCCCGCGCGCCGAGCGCCCGGCCGCAGGCGACCGTAACGATGGCCCCCACCAGTGGCAGGAGCGGCACGAGGACGAGGAGCGTGTCGGGGGACATGTCGGCGATGACCGGGGGCGGGAGGGGGATCAGACGTGCTCGCGTTCGAGCAGTTCGTCCTCATCGGCGTCGGGAAGGATGCCGGCGGGTGTGAGACGCGGGAAGGCCGGGGGCATCGTGTCGGCCGCGGGCAACTCCCGGTCGATCACGCGACCGAGCGTGGCCTCGCGGAGCGACTGCCAGGCGGCGGCATCCAGTCGCCCCGTTCGCGAGAAGGCTCCCAGCACGAACACCAGCGCGATCGCGGCCTCGCAGGCGGCCACGGTGAGCACGAAGATCACGAGAATCTGCCCCCCCCAGTCGCCGTGGTAGCGGCTCCAGGCGACGAGGCTCACGGAGATCCCCTGCAGCATCATCTCGGCCGCGAGAAACATGACGATCAGGTTGCGACGGGCGAGGATGCCGACCAGCCCGAGGCTGAAGAGAATGGCGCCGACCACCAGCGCGTTGTGTAGGAGCGGAAGCGACGACATCAGGCGGCCTGCCTTTCCCGCACGCGGGCCTCTTCGCCGCGGCCCACGATCGCGATCGAGCCGACCAGTGCGATCAGCAGCAGCACGCCCGCCGCCTCGACCGCGACGAGGTGCCGACCGAAGAGTTCACCGCCGAGCCGGGCCACATGATCGGCCTGCAGGGCGTCTGGGGTGGCCGGGGAAGCATCGACGGCGGCCGGCGGCGCACCGGCCGACAGCCGGCCGATCGAGAGCGAGAGCAGGCCGAGGAGAACGGCGCCGGCGACGGCGGCCAGAAGCGGCTCGTTCGAAACACGGTCGTAGGGGGCCAAGCCCGCAGGCTGGGCGAGCATGAGCACGAAGAGAAACATGACGAGGATCGCTCCGGCATAGACCACGACCGTGGCCACGCCGAGAAACTGGGCCCCGAGCACGAGCAGGACACCGGCCACGCCCGCCAGCGAGAGGGCGAACCAGATGGCGGCGTAGACGGGCGACCGCGAGACGACCGTGGCGGCGGCGGAAACGATGGCCACCAAGGACACGATCAAAAATACCGACTCCTCGCCGAGCCCCCCGAGCCGGCGGCCCGTGGCGATGAAGGCGGCGAGAGCCGCCACGCCGAGGAGGCCGCCCAACCGGCGGGCGATCCGCCCGCGGCGGCGGGACTGTCCACGGGGCAGCAGCAGCCACAGGCTCGCTGCCGTGGCCGTCACGGCCGCGGCCAGCAGCAGGCCCGGTGAGAGCGGCGGAAGAACGGCGGCGATCACGGCGTGCCTCCCGTTGGTCCGCCCGCGAGGCAGGACGACTTCATCGGCTCGGCGTCCTTGGTCATGTCGTACACGCTGAGCAGCTTTTCCTTGTCGAAGACCATCTCCTCGCGGCTCTTGCCGGTGAGGTCGAGCAGGCTCGTGAGCTCGATCGCATCGACGGGACAGGCCTCCTCGCACATGCCGCAGAAGATGCACCGCAGCTCGTCGATCTGGAAGGCCTCCGGGTATTTCTCGCGGTCTGGCCAGGGGCTTTCCGTGGCCACGATGTCGATGCAGTGGGCCGGACAGGCGGTCGCACACAGGAAGCACGCCACGCACTTGACGCGTCCATCTTCGTCGCGATTGAGTCGGTGGACGCCACGGTAGATGAGTGGATTCCCGACGACGGGCCGCTGGTCGGGATAACTCACCGTCACCTTGGGGCTGACGAGATGCCGGGCGGTGGTCGCGAGGCCGTTGACGAACAGGGGCAGGTAGAGGCGCTCGGCCAACCCGAGCGGCTTTTCCTCCAGCCACGTGATGGCGGGATCGGTCGGCTTCATGGCGGGTTCAGGCTCCGGAAAGTTCGTGCTCGATGTCGAAAGGATCGTGGGCGCGAATCGGGCGGTTGTCGGTGCCCGACGGCGTGAGCATTCCGGCGGCGATCCAGCCGATGAGGAATACCGCCCAGGGAATGGCGACGGCCGCCACGTGCGCCCAGCCTGCACCCAGGGCCGACACCAGGGACGGGCGGAACTCCTCGATCGCCGCCACGGTGACGAGGTTGGCCAGCCCCAGGGGCAGCATCA
>CAZONY010000269.1:0-292 GCA_964581215.1 uncultured Chitinophagaceae bacterium
ATCGTGCACCGGCCCGGCGGCCGCGTGTACGTGGACGGGGCCAACATGAACGCGCTGGTGGGCGTGGCGTCGCCGGGTTGCTTCGGCGGCGACGTGAGCCACCTCAACCTGCACAAGACGTTTTGCATCCCACACGGCGGCGGAGGCCCCGGGGTGGGGCCGGTCTGCGTGGTGGAGGATCTGGTGCCGTTTCTGCCGGGGCATGCCACCGGCGGCCTGGCCACGGCAGGCGGGGTCGGGGCGGTGTCGGCCGCACCGCTGGGCAATGCGGCGGTGCTGCCGATCAGCTGGA
>CAZONY010000269.1:343-3954 GCA_964581215.1 uncultured Chitinophagaceae bacterium
CGCTCTACTCCGAGGGCGGGCGGGTGGCCCATGAATGCATCCTCGATCTGCGGCCGCTCAAGGAGACCAGCGGCGTGACGGCCGAAGACGTGGCCAAGCGGCTCGTGGACTACGGCTTCCATGCCCCGACGCTCTCCTTTCCGGTGCCGGGCACGTTGATGGTGGAGCCGACGGAGAGCGAGGATCTCGCCGAACTCGACCGGTTCATCGACGCGATGATCGCGATCCGCGACGAGATTCGCCGGATCGAGAGGGGCGATTGGCCGCGGGACGACAATCCGCTCGTGCGGGCGCCGCACACGGCCACGTGCGTGGCGGCCGATACATGGGAGCGGCCCTACGCCCGCGAGGAGGCGGCCTTCCCCGTGCCCGGTCTGCGGCGCAGGAAATACTGGCCGCCCGTGGGCCGCATCGACAACGTCCACGGCGACCGCAACCTGTTCTGCAGCTGCGTGCCGGTGTCGGACTGGCAGTGACCAGTCTGGGGCCGGGCCCCTGATTTTCCCGTGGCGGACGACCTCGTATCGGCCTTGTCCCGCCTGCCAGGCCGCCGGTACGGTCTCGCTCCGATCCGGCTGCATCCTGCGGCTGGTGGTGCGCTGTTCGGGATCACCGCATGACGGACATTCTTCGCCTGCCCACCGCCGGCACCGGCGCGCGCACATTACGGCGTGGCTGGTTATGCATGCTGGCCCTGCTCCTGGCGGTCGTTGGCGGCGCTTCGTTTCTGATCGACCTGCCGGTGGCCCGGTCCATCCGCTCGGTGCCGCTGCCGGGGGACCTCCGTCGGCTGCTCGATTTTCCCGAGGTGGCCGCCCACGGTCTGGGCGTGGCCTGTCTCATCGTGGCGGTGGCCGCGCTCGATCCGACGCTGTGGCGCAGGGAGGCGGGGGCCGCGTGGCTGCCGAAGCCCGACCTCGTCCGGTTCATCGGTGCGACCTACGCCGGCAGCATGGCGGTGAATCTGCTCAAGGCTTCGATCATCCGCGTTCGGCCGCGCGCCATCGATCTGGCAGGGCTCGATTCGGTCGCCGACACGTTCGGCGCCGTCGCCGCGGCCGCCTCCGGCGCCCGGGGGACGGATCTGATGAGCTTCGCTTCGGGCCATTCGGCGGTGGCGGCCGGATTTGCCGCCGCGCTCTCGAGCCGATATCCGCACGCCACGTGGTTCTTCGTGGCCGTCGCCATCGCGGCGATGGCCCAGCGGATCACGTCGTCGGCCCATTACCCCAGCGACGTGTTCTGCGGCGCGGCTCTCGGCCTCCTCGGGGCGGCCGCCTGCCTTGGCGCACCGCCCCGGTCCACCCGCCCGTTCAATCCGTGAGGGATGCATCATGCGACGCACCGCCCTGGTCGTTCCCTGCTACAACGAGGAACAGCGGTTGCCGGTGGACGTGTTCCAGCGCTTCGCCCTCGCGCACCCGCTCGTCAGCTTCGTGATGGTCGATGACGGTAGTCGCGACCGGACCGCCGAGGTGCTGGCCCGCATGGCGGCCTTCCAACCACGCCAATTCGAACTGCTGTCGCTGGAAGCCAACGGTGGCAAGGCCGAGGCGGTGAGGCGGGGCATGCTGCACGCGCTCGGGTCGGGGGCCGACTATGCCGGGTTCATCGATGCCGATCTGGCCGCCCCGCTCGACGAGGTGCCGCCGATGATCGACGTGCTCGAGCGGCGGCCGGACGTCAGCGTGGTCGTCGGCTCGCGGCTGCCGCTGGCCGGCCACGTGATCCAAAGGCGACTGCTGCGGCGAGCGCTGGGGAGGTGTTTCGCGGCCGTGGCGGCCGGCCTGATCGGCCTGCCGCTGCGCGACACGCAGTGCGGGCTGAAACTGTTTCGGGCGGGTCCGGACATGCGGCGGCTCTTCGCCGAGCCGTTCCAATCGCGGTGGATTTTCGACATCGAGCTGCTGGCCCGCCTGATCGCCGACCGGGGGCGTGCGGTCGCGATCCCGCAGATGTACGAGAGGCCGCTGGAGCGGTGGTCGGAGGTCGCCGGCTCGAAGCTCAAGTCAGGCGATTTTCTGAAAGCGATCGGCGAACTGGCCGGCATCTACGCGACGTATCGTCGCGGTGGAAACCGCACCCTTCCTGCGGCCGAGCAACGTGAAAATACGTTCCGCCGTGCGGCGTGACGAACCATGACAGCTCTGAAAAGCTGTCCTACATCGGTGGGAAGACTTTCGCCAGTTTGTTGGTGACGGCGAACGAGAGCTGCTCCAATTCGATGGCGAGATCGACGCTGACGACTTGGATGTGGGGGGGGAGCACGAGCGTGACGGGGGCGAAGTTGACGATGCCCTCGACTCCCGCGGCCACGAGGCGATCGGCCACGTCCTGGGCCCGCGGTGCCGGGACCACGATCATTCCCAGGCGGATGTGTCGGGACTGCACCGTTTCGGCCAGTTCGTCGATGGGCTGGATCGTGATCCCCTGGATCGTCTGGCCCACCTTGGCGGCATCGGCGTCGAAGGCGGCGACGATGGAGAAGTTCTGCCGGCCGAAGCCGCGGTATCCCAGGAGCGCCTGCCCGAGATTGCCGACGCCCACCATCGCCACCGGCCACGGATGGTTGGTGCCGAGAATATCTCGCATCGCCCGGATCAGCTCGTCGCAGCGATAGCCCACGCCCGGATAGCCGAACTGCCCGAAGAACCCGAGATCCTTGCGGACCTGGGCGTCGCTGAAGCCCAGCAGCGTGCCGAGTTGCGACGAGGAGATCGTCTCCTGGCCCGCGGCTTGCAGCCGTTGCAGTTCGCGGAGATAGAGCGACAGCCGGCTCACCACCACCTTCGGCACGGTGGAGTCGGAAGGCGTTTCGCTGCTGGATGGCCGTGACTCTGTCATGGGCAGACCTCCCGGAATCAGCCCGAGGCGCCCGAGACTCTACCCGCCGGTCTTCGCCGCTGGCAACGAAACCCTGCTTGTCGTGCGATCTGCACCGGTTGTACCGCGCCTGGAAGGCTGGAAAAGCCTGATCGATTGGGCAGACCCGTCATCCTGCGGGGACTTTATGGACGATTCTTGAGCATGGTGGGCAGACGGGCATCCCGGCTGCGCATCGACAGGTGTTTCGTTCCCATTTCAAACCCCAGTTTCAGGAGCCGTCCTCGAAAGAGGCAGCAGACATGAAGACCACGTGGTTGAGCTGTCTGCTGGCGCTCGCATGGTTGGTGACATCGGTTGAGCGTACCGATGCCGCCTATTGCGGGATGGCCAGCTACCAGCATGGCGACGGGAAGATGACGACGGTCAGCTTCGCCCGCGCCCGTGAAGGATGTTCGAGTTGTGAGACGTCGCCCGCCGACCCGACCTGTGCCGCCCCGTGCGGGACACGTCTGGTGAAGGACGTCGTGTACGAGCAGAAGCAGTACACCTGCTACAAGACCGTCTGTGAGAAGGTCGTCGAGCAGAAGGAAGTGAACTGCGTCCGCTACGAGACGGAGAAGTGCTTCAAGGAAGTCGAGTACACCGTCTGCAAGCCGGTGTGGGAGAACCGGTCGCGCACCATCAACTACACGGTCTGCAAGCCCGTGTGGGAGACGTGCACGAAGGAGATTCCCTACACGGTCTGCAAGCCGGTCTACGAGACGCGTGAGGAGTGCTACACGGTC
>CAZONY010000270.1:0-3915 GCA_964581215.1 uncultured Chitinophagaceae bacterium
GGCCGCCCGCTCTACCTCGTGCGCAAGCAGGTGGGGCTGGGACGGACGGCAGGCTGAAGCCTGCCCCGCGGCTGGCATGCCGTCGTGAAGCCCTACGGCTACCCCCCGGGGGCGGCATGCCGTAAGGTAGTTTAGCCGCCTGGGAAACGGGGAACCAAACAATGACGCTGAAACAGATCTGGCACGAAAAGCCGCTTCGGTCGCTCCTGGCGCTCGTGTTCCTACTGGGCGTCGTGTCCATGCCAGCCCAAATCTATCCGGGCGATCCGATGACCATGCGGGAAGAAACGCGGGCCATCCTGCTCCACGGCGAATTCGCCGTCGAGGATGTCGTCGCCCGCAATTATCGAACGGCCGGGGAGCCGGGCCAGTATGTCGTCGATAACCCGCGAAACGATCGGTCGTATTCAAAGTATGGGTCGATGGCCGCGTGGATGTACCTGCTGCCGCTCGGACTCGAGCTTGCCGTTCAGGGCGAACTGCCCCCGTTTGATAGCCCCACTCGCGTCATCTATCTGAACTTGTTCAATGTCGTGCTGTCGATACTCGTGGCAGCATCGCTCTACCGGACGGCGCGCCGATTCGAGGCGCGTCCGTGGACGGCGGCTCTGTTTGTCGCCCTCTGCTTCTACGCGACCTATCTCTGGAACTACCTCCGGGCCCAAAACTCGGAGATCATGCAGCTCCTGTTTTTCGCGTGGGCCGTTACCGGGTTTCTCGATGTGCTCGACGAGCGGCAGGCCGGGGCGAAGGGCTGGCCGGTGTTCCGCATGTGGGCGGCCTGCGCGGCCTTGTTTCTCACGAAGGTTTCTTACGTGTTCATCGGGCCGCTCTTCGCCCTCGGACTCCTGGTCGATCGGATCGCTCGCGAACAAGGATCGTGGCGGACGGCGTTTTACGCCGAGGCGCGGCAGCACGTCGTGCCATGCGGCCTCATGCTCGGCTTCTGGGGGCTGCTCAACTGGGTGAAATTCGGTCACCCGCTGCTAACCGGGTATCACGTCTGGAAGCCCGAAATGCATGGGTTGACCGGGAACTTGCTCAGTGCCTTATATCCGCTCACCTTCTCGGTGCAGTGGGGCTTCGTGGTCTGCTTTCCGATGCTGGCTTTGGCCCTGCCCTTCATGTGGCGCTGGATCCGCCGGCAGCCGGTACGGTTTGGAACGATCGTCGGCATCGGTGCGGCGTATGTCGTCCTCATCGGCATGCTGCCGGTGTGGACGGGTGCGTGGTGCTACGGACCGCGGTATTGGTTGTTCGTCTTGCCGTTCGTGTCGCTCCCGGCGATCGGGGCGCTCCAGTGGATGCAGCGGCGGACGCCGGCCGCGATGCTCGCCGCCGCCGTCACCGTGGCCGTGCTCGGCACTTCCACCTGGCTGCAGATACAGGTCAACCGGTTTCCCTTCATGGCGTATTACTATGTGGCGGGGCCTCTGGACGACGCCGAGACGCCGAAGAAGGTGGAGTTTTTCACGGAGAACTCCTACGGCTGGATCGAGTACTCGATGTGGCGAAACCGCTACCGGCTCGAACGGCTGCCCTGGTGGCGCGACTACAAAGCGCACTCGTCCACGGAGTGGACGGGGATGTATGAGCAGGAAGTCAGAAATATTTTCGGTACCAGCAACCTTTTCTTCTTCCCGCGGTGCAACCAGTGACGCCGGACGCATCAACGGAATCGGTTGAGCGCGGCGCTTCCCCGGGCAGGTCGGTTGGCATCATCGGCGCCGGACCGGCCGGCATGACGGCGGCCTACCGGCTTTCCCAAGCCGGAGTGCCGGTCACCGTGTACGAGGCCTCGGGCGGGGTGGGCGGGATGGCCCGCAGTTTCGAACTATGGGGCCAGATCGTCGATGTCGGGCCGCATCGTTTCTTCAGCACCGACACGCGAGTGAACTCCTTGTGGCTGGAAGTCGTCGGCGGTGACTACTCGATGGTCGATCGACTCACGCGGATCTTCTACAACTCGCGGTTTTTCCACTACCCGATCCAGCCGCTGGACGCCGTGCGCAATCTCGGGTTTGGCACGGCCGCCCTGTGCGTCGCCAGCTACCTGCGGGAAAAACTCGCGCCCACGCCATCGTCCGGAACGTTTGATTCGTGGGTGACAAACCGTTTCGGCCGCCGGCTCTACGAGATCTTCTTCAAGAACTACAGCGAGAAGCTCTGGGGCATTCCGTGCCGTGACCTGGACGCCGATTTTGCGGCCCAGCGGATCAAGAAATTTTCGCTCGGCGAGGCGATCAAGAATGCCTGCGGACTGTCGCGGGTGCGGCACAAGACGCTCGTCGATCAGTTTGCCTACCCGCATGGCGGGACGGGCAGCGTCTACGATCGAATGGCTGCGGCCGTGCGGCGGAGCGGCGGCGTAGTCGCGCTCAACGCGCCCGTGCGGCGCGTCGTGACACGTGACGGGCGGGCCGTCGGAATCCAGACCGTGGACGGCGTTGTTCATCCGCATTCGCATGTGATCTCTTCGATGCCGCTCACGCTGCTCGTGAAAACGCTTGACGGAGTCGGCGACGAGGCGCGGGAGGCCGCCGAACGCCTGCGATTTCGCAACACGATCATCGTGTATCTGCAGATCGATGGGAGCGACATTTTCCCCGACAACTGGATTTACGTGCATTCCCCGGAATTGCGCACCGGCCGAATCACGAATTTTCGAAACTGGGTTCCCCAGCTTTCCAACGGCTGCAGGGAAACGATCCTGGCGCTGGAGTTGTGGTGCAACGCGGATGAGGGATTGTGGACCGCGGATGACGGCGATCTCATCGCGGTTGCGAAGCAGGACTTCGCCGCGCTGCGGCTGGGCAGCCGGGCCCGCGTGATCGACGGCCACGTGGTGCGCATCAGCCGCTGCTACCCCGTGTATGCCCGTGGATATCGCGAGCATGTCGGCGTCGTCAGGCGCGGCCTGGAGCGCATCGAAAACCTGCAGGTGATCGGCCGCTTCGGCTCGTTCAAATACAACAACCAGGACCACAGCATCCTGATGGGGCTCTTGGCGGCCGAAAATATCGTGTCGGGCGCGAGGCACGATCTGTGGGGCGTGAATACCGACTACGACAACTACCAGGAGCGGTCACTGATCACGGCCACGGGCTTGGCGGCCGTGGCAGGTGATCTCACCTGAGCCGGCAAATCCCTTGACAAAAAGATATACAAATATACACTATTCCGGCTGACGCGATTGGTTGCCGTCGCCGGTCGGCGTATGATTTCGAAATGGCCACAATCAATTCCTCCCCGGATGCCGCCATGGTCACGGCCGACCAGCTCTTGGCCGCGACCGACATCGGTCGGTGCGAACTCGTTGCGGGGCGACTGGTGATGATGTCGCCCGCCGGCTTTGAGCACGGGATGATCGTGCAGAGAATCGTCGCTGCGATTCAGGCCCATGTGGAACCGCGGCGGCTCGGCGTGGTCGTGGCCGCCGAGACCGGCTTTCTGCTGCGGCGCGCCCCCGATACCGTTCGGGCGGCCGACGTGGCGTTTGTGGGCATGAACCGACTGACTGCCATGGACCATTACCCGACCGGGTTCTTTGAGGGGGCTCCCGATGTGGCGATCGAGGTGCTGTCGCCCAGCGATGTCCGGAGCCGGGCCGCGCTGCAGCAGACACGCGCGAAGGTCGAAGAGTGGCTCGAGGCTGGAGCAATCGAGGTGTGGACGGTTGATCCCGGCAAGCGGGAGGTGGTGATCTACCGAGGTGGGCTGGCCGACACGCCGATGACATTCGCCGCCGCCGACACGCTACACTCCCCTGCCCTCCCGGAGTTTTTCCTCCGCCTCCCGGTGGTCTTTCGCCGACCGTCGGACGATTCTTGACCGTGGCGGGCTGAAGCCTGGCCCCCCATGAGGGGAATTGGGCGGCGGGTGAAGTCCCGGCTGCCGGAGCGTCGATCAAGAGAG